>JACQVA010000012.1 GCA_016210005.1 Deltaproteobacteria bacterium
GGCCCTGGATGCCCGCCCCACGCCTTCGCGGGGGCAGGCTCTAAAGATTGCGGGCATGACGGAATACCCCTGTCGAGCTTTGGGTTGCGGGCTTCAGCCCGCGCTAGGCTAGATCCCGAAGGGGCGGCTTAGCAAGACCGCTCCCTGCGGGCTAACCACGTAGAGGATGACGGTATCGAACGGCGACTGGCCGGGATCGTGGGGGATGACCGCGTTGAGGCGCTCCCAGCGCTCGCTCAGCTCGATAGCTTCGCCGCTGGTCGGGGCGGAGCCGTGAAAATGGCCGCCGGCGGTGATGGCTTGGCCGTATGCTTGCGGCGGCCAGATCGCCCACACGCGCGGGGTGACGTGATCATTGCGGGCGACTACGAAGACAAAGCCGACGCCGGACCCCGGCAGCGTGCTGCGCAGCCGCAGGGAGACGTTGAGGCGCTCGCCATTGGCGCCGCGCTCCTGCCGGGCACTGAAGCGATCGAACTCGACTGCCGGCGGTGCGGCCGGCTCCAGCGCTATCTGCCCGGACCCGGGGTGGCTCGGATCGAGCGCACGCGAGAGCGCGAGGTAGGCCAGCAGCAGGACCACTACCAGCGAGCTCGAGAACGCCGCCGGATGCGCCGCCCGGCGCCAGGGAATACGGCCGGAGATCGCCACGCCAATCACCCTAGCACACGCGCCGCTGGCTCGCAGGGGTGGGTGCTCGCCTGATTGCAGCCGAGTAACTCCCTCTGGTAGGGTGCGCGCATGATCATTGGACCACTGGCGACAGTGCTGCTGCTGGTTGTTGTTGCGCTGGCGGCAGGGGTCAAAGTGCTGAGCGAGTACGAACGCGGGGTGGTGTTCCGGCTCGGCCGCCTGGTGCCGGTGCGCGGACCCGGCATCATCTACGTCATCCCGCTGATCGAGCAGTTGCAGCGCCTCGACTTACGCACGATCACGCTGGATGTGCCCTCCCAGGACGTGATCACGCGCGATAACGTGTCGGTGAAGGTCAGCGCCGTGCTGTACTTCCGCGTTGTTGATGCCGGGCGTGCGGTGGTCGAGGTCCAGAACTTCATGTATGCGACCTCGCAAATCGCGCAGACCACGTTGCGCAGCGTCTGCGGACAGGCGCACCTCGACGAGCTGCTGGCTGAGCGCGAGAAGTTCAACGCCCGCCTGCAAGAGATCATCGACATGCACACTGAGCCGTGGGGGGTCAAAGTGGTGTCGGTGGAGGTGAAGCACATCGACCTGCCGCTCGAGATGCAGCGGGCGATGGCGCGCCAGGCCGAGGCGGAACGGCTGCGGCGCTCCAAAGTAATCAACGCCGAAGGCGAGTACCAGGCGGCTGCGCGCCTGGCGGAGGCCGCCGACGTGATGCAGGCCGAGCCGGTGGCAATCCAGCTGCGCTTGCTGCAGGCCCTGGCGCAGGTGGGCACCGAGCGCAATCACACGGTGGTGGTGCCCATCCCGATCGACGTGATCCGGGCGCTTATGGCTCGCCGCTGACAACCGCGGCCGTTGTTGCCCCGAGCTGGAATCGCCCTCAGCCATGCCGATCGATCAGCAAACGCACGCGCAGCGGCGCCGTGCGGTTATGGACCGCATCGGTCCCGAGTCGGCTGCCCTATTCGTCGCCGCCCCGGTGGTGCTGCGCTCGCACGATACCGAGTATCGCCATCGCCAAGACAGCGACTTCTACTATCTCACGGGTGTGCTCGAACCCGACGCCGTCTGCCTGCTGCTGCCCGCGCAGCCGGAGGGCGAGGAGTTCGTGCTCTTCGTTCAGCCGCGTGATCCGGAGCGCGAGAGCTGGGCCGGGGCACGCATGGGGGTCGAGGGTGCAGTAGCGCGCTATGGCGCCAACGTGGCCTACACCCTAGACGAGTTGGATGAGAAGATTCTCGCCTACGTCGGCGCCCGCGAGCGCTTGTATTGCTGCCTGACGCAGCCCCCGGAGTTGACCGCCCGTATCTTGGGTTGGCTGCGGCAGTGGCGCCGGCAGCGCCCGCGCAGCGGTCAGGGGCCGGTGGCGCTCTGTGATCCGAGCACCGTCGTGCACGAGCTGCGCCTGTTCAAGGACGAGCAGGAGCTGGCGGCGATGCGGCGCGCCGCTGCCATTGCCGCCGCGGCGCATCTGACGGCCATGCGCGCCGTGCGGCCCGGCGTGTGCGAGTACGAGATCGAAGCGCTGCTGGACTACACCTTTCGCAAACAGGGCGCCTGGGGACCCGCCTACCCCTCGATCGTGGCCTCGGGGAGCAATGCCACGGTGCTGCACTACACCGCCAATGATCGGGTGATGCAGGACGGCGATCTCGTCCTGATTGATGCCGGCGCCGAGTTCGAGGGCTACTGCTCTGATATCACGCGCACCTACCCGGTCGGCCCCGACTTCAGCGGGCCGCAACGTGACCTCTACGAACTGGTGCTGCACGCGCAGCTGGCGGCAATCGAGATGATCCGGCCCGGCGTGCGGGTGGACGAAATCCATCAGCACACCGTCAAGCTGTTGGTGGAAGGCTTGGTGACGCTCGGCGTTCTCGCCGGCAACCCCGCCGAAATTATCGAGAAGGAAGAGTACAAGCAGCTGTACCTGCACCGTACCAGTCACTGGCTCGGTTTGGATGTGCACGATGCCGGCCTGTACAAGATCGCCGGCGAGTCGCGCTTGCTGGAGCCGGGCATGGTGCTGACGGTTGAGCCCGGCATCTACGCCGGCAACCAGGCTCAGAGTGTGGCGGCCAAATGGTCCGGCATCGGTGTGCGGATCGAGGACGATGTGTTGGTAACGGCGGCCGGGCACGAGGTGCTCTCCGCCGCCGTACCCAAGAGCCTCGCCGAGCTGGCAGCGGTGCGCCGCTGGAGCCGCCGGGCCCGGGCCACGCCCGGCGGCCAAGTGTGAGCGCAAACCCGCTGCCGCTACTGGGCGGCGACGGCGATTTTGCGCGGCTTCGCGGCCTCGGCCTTGGGTAACTCCAACTCGAGTACACCGTTGGTGATGCGGGCGGTGATGCGAGTACTGTCAATGCGATCGGACAACGTGAAGCGCCGCTGGTAGTTGCCGACGCGATACTCGGTATAAACCGGGTTCAGGTTGTCATATTCCTGCAGCGCCACTTGGCCGGAGATAGCCAGGACGCCGTCGGCCAAGCTCACGTCGACGCTCTTCTCATCCACCCCCGGCATATCGGCCCAGAGCCAGAGCTTGTCGGGAGTCTCGTAGATATCCACGTCCGGCATGAACGTGCGGCCAGCGCGGGTGTGTTCTTCCTTGGCGAGTTCCTTCTTGGTGCGGACGCTCAGTTCTTGTTCTGTCATGGCCGGTCCTCCGACGTCAGCGATTGCGTTCAGGCCGTTTGCACGGTGATTTGGCGCGGCTTGGCGGCTTCCCGCTTGGGGATGCGAATGGTGAGCAGGCCGTACTTGCAAAGCGCTTCGGCCTTGCCCGGATCAAGATCGGACGGCAGTTGTAGCGAACGAGAGAAGTTGCCCTCGCTACGTTCGCGGCGGTGGAAGCTGCCGTTGCCGGGGGTGTTCAGTGCGCGCCGGCCGCTGACACTGAGTGTGCGGCCATGGGCCTCGATCGTGATTTGGTCAGGTGCCACCCCCGGCACCTCCATGCGGATGACGTAGCCGTCGTTGTCGCTGAAGACGTTGACCGGCGGAAACACCCCTCGCCCCGAGAGTCCGAAGTCGACACCGAGCGGATTCTCGAACACGCGGTCGAGTTCACGTTGTAGGTTCAACAAGCTGCTGACCGGATCGAATTCCGGCCCGAAGCGCAGGAAAGCCATGATTGCCTCCTCAAAGGTTGTGCAATTGGTGCTGCGTCTTGCGGGTGTCGACGGCCCGCTCGGGCGCGGCGTTCGGGTGCGAATCTAAGGCCGGCGTGCTCGCTGTCAAGGGCAGCGTCGAAGCCGGCAAGTGCAGTGGGGCGGCCGGTGCGGATTAGGCGGCGCCGGCTTGGCCCCCGGCGCCGGCCGGCAGCATGCCGGCGGCGTCGGGGCGGGTGCGCAGCTCGGCGATCAGGCGATCGAGCTGCACCGAGATGTCGCGCACGTAGTCGTAAAGGTGCTTGTGAATCAGCGCTTGGGTCACCACGCAGCGCAGTTGGCTGGGGCAACGCCAGGCGGTCTCGATCATCAGCGACAGCGTCATCCACGCGCGCCGCGGCGAGGCCGCCAGAATGCACGTCCACAGCACGCGGAAGAAGATGCGCAGCTCGCGCGAATTCGAGATCATGCGCGAGCGGATCTCCGCGCCGCGGTTGAGCGCCAAGGCCATCGTGCGGGCGCGGAAGTTGCGGTAGTCGTACAAGCGGTGCAGCAGCCGGCGGTAGCCTTCATAGAGCTCGAGCCGCGACATGCCGTGCGGTAACACGTTGGTGAACACGAACTGATCGCCGACCGATTCTGCCAGCAGGCGCTTGGCTGCTTTTAGGCGGTTGTAAAGCGGCGTCTTGGGCAGGGCGTTGAGCATGCCGGTCATCGAGATCGGGATGCGGGCTTCCTGAATGAAGCGGAACTGCTCGTCGAAGATGCCGGCGTCGTCGTGGTCGAAGCCGACGATCATGCCGGCCATGACCTCGATGCCGGCGCGCTGGATGCGGTGCACGGCGCTCAGTAGATCTTCGCGCAGGTTTTGCGTCTTGTGGGTCTCTTGCAGGCTGGCGGCGCGCGGGGTCTCGATGCCGACGAAAATGGCGGTGAAATTGGCAGCGCGCATCAGCTGCAACAGCTCATCGTCTTGGGCGACGTTGAGCGTCACCTCGGTCATGAAGTCGATCGGATAGCCATGCGCAGCCTGCCACTCGGCGATGGCCTTGAGCAGGGCCTTGGCGTCCTTCTTGTTGCCGATGAAATTATCGTCGACGACGAAGATGTTGTTGATGCCGAGATCATGGATGGCCTGCACCTCCGCCATCACTTGCGCCACCCCTTTGGTGCGCGGCTTGCGGCCGTACATCACGATGATGTCGCAGAACTCGCAGTTATAGGGGCAGCCGCGGGCGAACTGGATGGTCATGGTGCGGTAGTGCTCGGTGCGCAACAGGTCGAAGCGGGGCAGGGGAGAGTCGTGCATGCTCGGCTTCTCCTCCTGGCGATACTCCGAATGCCAACTGCCGGCGGCGTAGTCGCGCAGAAACTGCGGCCAGGTGTACTCGGCCTCATCGACGAAAACGACGTCGACGCGCTCGCGCAGCTCCTCCGGACACAAGGAGGCGAACGGCCCGCCCGCGACCACGAACTTGCCCCGCCGCTTGAAGCCGTCGATGATCTCGAACATGCGCTGCTTGTGGACGACGTAGCCGGTGATGCCGACGATGTCGGCGTCGGTGTCGAAGTCGATCGGTTCGACGTTTTCGTCGCACAGCACCAGCTCGTGCCCCGGCGGGGTGATGCCGGCCACGGTCGGCAGCGACAGATTGGGAAACAGGCACTTCTTGTTGAGGCTGGGCAAGATGCGATCGAAAGTCCAGAAGGACTCGGGGTTCTTCGGGGCAATCAGATATATCTTCACACGGCACCTTCCCTTCCTGCTCGCTCGCGCCGAGGGTGCGCGGCCGCGGGCGCTAGCCACGGGCGCACTTTGCTCTGCTGCACTACCGCTTGTACTGCACGCAGCGGCGCTCGGCCAGTAGCAATTCGCCGCCGTGACACATCGGTTACAGGGCGGTGATGTATTGCAGAAGGGTGCGCGCGCCGAAGCCGGTGGCGCCGACTGGATGGGCCGGGAAGGGCTTGTCGGTGACGACGGTGCTGGAGAAGTCGATGTGTGCCCACGGCCGCTCGCCGACGAACTCGCGCAGGAACAGGCCGCCGATGATGGTGCCGGCGTAACCCTCGCCGGTGTTCTTGAGGTCGGCAATGCGGCTGTTGAGATCGGGGCGGTAGTCCTCCACTAGCGGGAGCTGCCACAGGTTCTCCCCCGCGCGCTGGCCGGCAGCAATCAGAGCCGCAACCAGCTGCGGGTCGCTGCCCATGATGCCGGCGTAGCGCCGGCCGAGGGCGGCGCCGACCGCGGCGGTCAGGGTGGCCAGGTCAATGATTACATCCGGCTTGCCCCGCGCCGCATAAGACAAAGCGTCGGCGAGGACCAGCCGGCCCTCGGCGTCGGTGTTGAGAACCTCGATCGTCTTGCCGTTGTAGGCTCGGACCACGTCGCCAGGCTTGAGCGCGCGCCCCCCGGGCATGTTTTCGGCCGCGGCGATGTAAGCGCGAACCTCAACCGGCGGGGCCAGCTGGGCGATTACACTCATTGCCCCAAGCACGGCGGCGCCGCCGGCCATATCGCGCTTCTGCGGTTGCATCGCTTCAGGGTTCTTGAGCGACAGGCCGCCGCTATCGAAGGTGATGCCTTTGCCGGCAATAGCCAGGCGGAGCTTGGCCCGTGTGCGTGGGCGGTAGACCAACTCGATCAGCCGGGGCGGCTGCGCACTGCCCTGTGCCACCCCCAGTATCGCCCCCATGCGCAGGCGGGCCAGCGGGCCCGGACCGAGGATGCGCGCTTGCAGGTGCTGGCGCTGCGCCAAGCGGCGCGCCGCCCCAGCCAGCGCAGCCGGTGTCAGCGCCGCGGCCGGAGTCATGACCAAGTCGCGCGCGTAGCAGGCGGCGGCGGCGAACAGCTGGCCGCGCTCGAGTGCCGTGCGCCGGCCGGCGCCGGCGCGTGCGACGTGGATGTCAACACGCGCGGGATGGCTGGCCGGGCAAGGCCGTGACTTGAAACGCTCGAAGCCGTACGCGCTCAGCGCTAGGCCCTCGGCGACGTGGAACACGGCTTCGGTCGATTCGAGGCCCTTGCCGAACGCCACCGCTGCGCCGTTCGCCTTCAGCTCGCGGGCGTGGCGGACTACCACGTCGGCCAGCTGATGCCAGGTGCGCGGGGACGCGGTGGGGGCGCAGCCGGCAAGGACGATGGTGTGCGGCGCGATCGCGCCGTGGGTTTGGAAGAGCAGGGTGGTGTCTTCGGCGCCTTTGAAGTCGGCGCGTTTCGTGGTCGCGCTCAGGTGGCCAGTCAGGGCCTGACCGAGCGAAGCAAGATCGCCCTGCACTCCGCTCACCGACGTAGCGATCACCAGCAGCTCGGCCTTGCTATCGGCTGGCCGGTTGGTGGCGAGTGTGAGCTGGGGTGAGGTGTGCGTGTCAGCCACTATGCCGCCTCAGGTAGTCGAGAATGATTGCCATTTCTTCATCGGTCAGCGGCGCAACGCCGGCGCGCGCCAAGACGTCTTGCATACGGACTACCTGGTATTTCCACATCTCGTACTTCAGCAGTGTCGGCGCATATACCCGGTGGCAGTCATTGCTGCAGCGGGCAGCGTAGAGCTTGGCGCCGGGGGAATCGGCGTCCGGCAGCCGGGCGCAAGCCGCTAGCAGCACCACGCTTAGCGCGGCGTAACAGACTCCGCCCGCAGCTCGCAAGGGCTCAGCCTTCTTCCCGGTAAGAGGCCGTTTGTCCGGTGGTCTCTTCGACGCCGATCTCGATCGCCTCGAGGCCTGCGATACCCTCGGCCTGCAACTCCCGGCGCAGCTCGCCGGCGAGGTAGCGCGCCAGCTCTTCGGCCGAGGTGTGGACAATCGGCAGCAGCACCACATCGGTGCGGGGGATCCGAAACTCGTCCCGCTCGTAGCCCACGACCACGTGCGGCCCGTCCTCGCTGATCGTCAGGCAGTCGCTCTGGAGCGGTACCAACGTGCGCTCATTGAGCCGCTCGCACAGGCGGCGCGCGATGTTCTTGACCACCGCGAAATCAATGACGTAGCCGTTGGCGCCGAGCCGTCCCTGGACCTCGACCGAAACTCGGTAGTTGTGTCCGTGCAACTTCTCGCGAAACCCGGGATAGGCGATGAAATGGGCGGCCGAGAACTTGAGGTAGTCCTTGGTGACGTGAACCTTGAAGGACTCACGGGCCATTGCCGGTCACGCTATCACGCCGTTGTGCACCTGCAAGCGGCGGCGTCATCGGATGCCGCCGGCGTCGCGGCCACAACCCTCTTCAGTGTTTGAGCTTCTCGATTTCTTCCTTGATCTCGGGGACGGCCTTGAAGAGATCGGCAACCAAGCCGTAATCGGCGACCTGGAAGATCGGCGCTTCCGCGTCCTTGTTGATCGCCACGATGACTTTGGAATCCTTCATGCCGGCGAGGTGCTGAATCGCGCCGGAGATGCCGACGGCGATGTAGAGCTCGGGGGCAACCACTTTGCCGGTCTGACCGACTTGGAGATCGTTGGGTACGAAGCCGGCGTCCACCGCTGCGCGGCTGGCGCCCATCGCAGCGCCCAGGCTGTCGGCCAGTGGCTCCAAAATGGTGGTAAAGCCCTCGGCACTCTTGAGACCGCGGCCGCCGGCCACGACGATGCGCGCCTCGGTCAGCACCGGCCGGTCGGACTTGCTTTCGTTGAAGCCGACGAACTTGATCTTCGAACCCGCCGCAGCGGGTGCCGCCGCGAGCTTTTCGATCTCGGCGCTGCCGCCCTTTTGCGCCGCGTCGAAGGCCGTGGCGCGCACGCTGATGACCTTCTTCTGCGACTCGAACTTCACCGTAGCAGTGGCGTTACCGGCGTACACCGGGCGCAGCACCGTCCCGTCGTCGTTGATGCCGATCACGTCGCTGGCCATACCGGCGTCGAGACGGATGGCGACGCGGGGCAGCAAGTCCTTGCCCACGGCCGTCGCCGTGGCCAGGACGATGTCGGCGCCCTTGTCCTTGGCGATTTGCGTCAGCGTGGCCGCATAAGCGTCGGCGACGTAATGTTCGAGGGCCGGGCTATCGATCACCAACACCTTCTTGACGCCGTACTCGGCCAGAGTGGCGG
The DNA here is from genome assembly GCA_016210005.1 of Deltaproteobacteria bacterium. NCBI lineage: Bacteria > Pseudomonadati > Myxococcota > Myxococcia > Deltaproteobacteria bacterium. Next base: position 8,800 of record JACQVA010000012.1, read on the forward strand.
CCAGGGCATCAAGCCCGTGGCCGAGCAAGACAGCGTAACACTCACCGCCGAATTTGGCCGCGGCTTGCTTGCCGGCGCTGAGTGCGACCAGCGTGGTCTTGGGAAACTTGCCGTGCGCGTGCTCGGCGAACACCAGAACGTTGCTCATGGGACGAGGCTCCTTGTTGCTACGCTAGATGACTTTGGCTTCGGTATGGAGCAGCTGGACCAGCTCGGGCACGGAACCTACCACTTTGCCAGCCTGGCGCTTGGGCGGCGGAGCGAGCGAAAGCAGCTTGAGCTTCGGTGCGACATCGACGCCGAGATCCGCCACCGGGATCTCTTTGAGCTCCTTCTTGCGCGCCTTCATGATGCCGGGCAATGAAGCGTAACGCGGCTCGTTCAGCCGCAGGTCCGCCGTGATGATGCCGGGCAGGCCGAAAGCGACATCTTCGAGGCCGCCGTCCACCTCGCGCGTGACGGTGACGGACTTCTGGTCGGCGCTGAACTCGACCTTCGAGGCGAAGGTACCCTGCGGCCAACCGAGCAACTCCGCCAGCATCTGGCCCGCCTGGTTGGCGTCGTCGTCGATGGCCTGCTTGCCCAGCAAGACCAGGTCGGGATTCTCGCTGCGGACCAGCTTTTCGAGGATGCGCGCGACGCCGACAGAGTCCAACTCCTGCTCGGCGATCACCAGAATGGCCCGGTCGGCACCCATCGCCAGCCCGGTGCGCAGTTGCTCCTGGCAGGCCTTGCCGCCGATACCAGCCAACACCACCTCGGTGCCGCTGACTTTCTCCTTGATGCGGAGGGCCTCTTCGATGGCGATTTCGTCGAACGGGTTGACGACGTACTTGAGATTGTCGGTGACGATGCCGGTACCGTCCGGCTTGACCTTGATCGTGGCATTCGGGTCCGGGACCCGCTTGGCGGCAACGATTATTTTCACGGGGACCTCCTCGGAGGGAATTCAAAAGCCGCGGCTTTGTACCATCCGGGCTCTGGTTGGGTCAAGGTAGCTGGGTTGCTAGGGGCGCACGACAGGAACGTGAGATCCGTGTCTGAGGCTGATTTGCCTTTGGCAGTCTTTCGGCATATGTTGCCGAAAGAGCGGAGGTGAAGGATGGCAGAGGACTCCAAGGTTCCCGAGGAACTCAGGCACCTTGCCGCCCAACTCGGGCGCCCGCGGGCGATGCGGCGAGCGTCGGTGTCGGAACGTTGGATGAAATGTACCAAGGAGGCGTGCGCGTGCGGCAGCGATGAACACGCGCGCCACGGTCCCTATTTCAGCGTCACCTGGGCGGAGGCGGGGAAGACGCGGTCGCGGCTGGTCAGGGCCGAGCAACTGCCCGTGGTGCGCCAGCAAATTGAAGCCGATCGCGAGTTTCGTCGGGACGTGGCGGCCTATCGCCAGGCCAGCCAGCATTGGGCTGATGCTCAGCTCGCCGAGATCCTCCAGGAGGCCGCCTCGGACGAGGCGGCCAAAAAGGGGGGCTCAAAGAGGCATTCGCGAGCGAAGTCGCCGCCGAAATCGAGACGCTGGTAGGTCCGGGGGCAGTTGACGGCCTCGACTTCGAGGCCATCGAGACCGCCGCGCGCCGCCAAGCCCTGCGCGTGGCCGCCCGGGTCATCGAGCGACGGTTCAACTCCGACACCTCGGATCATGCCGGGCCGGCGTTGCCGTGCGCATGCGGCCAGCCGGCGCGCTACGCCGGGCGTCACAACAAGACGTTCACCACCGCGCTGGGCGAGCTGACGCTCTCACGCGCCTACTACTACTGCGAGCCGTGTGCGGCCGGCTTCTGTCCGCGCGACCGGGCGCTGGGACTGCAAGACAGCTCGCTTTCCCCGGCGACGACCCGCATGGTGGGCAAGTCCGCATCGATGGTCAGCTTCGGTGAGTCCAGTGAGTTGATGCACGAGTTGGCGGGCGTCAGCGTCGATGCCAAGCAGGTCGAGCGCACCGCCGAGGCGCTCGGACGCGAGATCGCTTGCGACGAACGCTCCGTGATCGAACCCTCGATGCCCACAGCGCCGACGATGTATCTGGGAATGGACGGTACGGGAGTTCCAGTACGGACCTCGGAGCTCGAAGGACGCAAGGGCAAGCAGAGCGACGGCTCGGCCAAGACGCGCGAGGTCAAGCTCGTCACGACCTGGACCGCACAGCGCTATGACAAGGAGGGCGTGCCCGTGCGCGACCCAGGATCGGTCAGCTATTCGGCCGCCATCGAGAGTGCCGCCAGCCGCGATACCGACGACAGCCTGTCCGACTTCGCCCAGCGTGTCGAGCGCGAGGCGCGCCGCAGCGGCTTCGAGCAGGCCCAACGCCGTGTCGTCTTGGGCGACGGGGCGCCCTGGATCTGGAACCTCGCCGACGAACAGTTCCCCGGTGCCGTGCAGATCGTCGACCTCTTCCACGCCAAGGGCCACTTGTGGGACGCGGCCAAGGCCATCTACGGCGCCGCCAGTGAACTCGGGGTGCAATGGGGCAAAGAGCGGCGCGACGAACTGGAAGAGGGCAAGATCGACGCCGTACTTGCTGAGTTGCGGGTCCATGCGGCTGCCAACGACGAGGCCCGCAAGTGTGTAGGCTACCTCACCAACAACCGCCAGCGGATGCGCTACCCCGAGTTCCGCGCCCAAGGCCTGTGCACTTCGACCGGCGTCGTCGAAGCCGGCTGCAAGACGGTGGTAGGCACCCGGCTCAAGCGTGCTGGGATGCGCTGGACTATCGCTGGCGCCGACGCGATCATCGCGCTGCGTTGCTGCGTGCTCTCTGGTCGCTTCGAGGATTTCTGGGAGCGACGCTCCGCGGCGGGCGCGAACGGGTGCACTGCGGTCATCTCACAAAATTGACGTGCGCCCGGTTGCTAGCCTGCGATGTCACGCGGCATCGTCCAGCCAGGCGCGGCCGAGCGATAGCTTGCGGCCGCGCACGGTGGCCAAAACGTACGGTCCTTGTGGTAGCACGGCCACGTGCGCCCCCGAACCGTGGCGCACCAGGCTGCGTTGCAGGGCTTCTTCCACGCTCGGGGCGTAATCGACCAGTAGGCCGCGCGCAACGTCTGCGCCGATCCCGTCGCTGACGAGCGTTACCTGCGCCTTGCGCAGCACCTGACACAAGTGCTGCACCATCCACTGGTCGATGCTGAAGTAACCGCGGGCGGTGATGCGGGCCATGAACTGCTCCGGGCTGCCGGCCTGGCGCAGCAGGTGCCGGAAGTCGGCACTGCCGATTCCTTCAGTAATGGCGGCGGCAAGGATGATGGAGCCGCCGCGGCGCACGATGTTCAGTGCCGCCACCATGCCCTTGATCGACTGATAGTAGGTATCATCAAGCGGAAAGCCGCCGGCCGAGGCGATAACGATGTCGGCGGGGCGATCGAGTTCGGCACAGACCTCGTGCTCGATGAAGCGCACGCCCGCGTCGTGGGCTCGTTCGAGATCACCGGCAAAGACGCCGGTGAGTTGGCGCTCGCGATCGAGGGTGACGTTGAACAGGAAGTCGATCCCGACGCGGTGCGCGATCTCCAGTAGATCGGCGTGGAACGGATTGCCCGCGATGATGCCCGGACCGACGTGGCCTTCGAGCATCTGGGCGCCGTGGGCGCTGCGCATGGTGTCGATTCCCGCCAGCCCCGGCGCCACGCCTTTGCGCCCGCCCGAATAGCCGGCCATCAGGTGCGGCTCGATGAGACCGGTGACGACCTTCAGACCCGCCGCGACATAGCCGCGATCGAGCCAGATCTCGGTGCCTCGCGTGGTGCGCCCGAGGTGAATGTGCTCCTCGGTGTTGCGCGCCACGTGATTGCGGAAGCGATAGCGCTCGACCATCTCCGCGCTGGTCATCGCGACCAGCTCCTCGCGCGTGTTGGGACGGTGGAGGCCGGTGGCCACGAGAATCTCGATCCGATTGGGTGCAATCCCGGCGGCTTCGAGCGTGCGCAGAATCGGCGGCAGGATCAGCCCATTGGGCACCGGACGGGTCTTGTCCGAAATGACCACGACCGCGTCGTGCCGGCCGCTGGCCAGCTCCGCCAGCGGCCGTGCCCCCAGCGGGCTCGCTAGTGCCTGCTCGACGATCGCGAGCGGATCGGCGAGCGCGTGGCCTTTCGCCGGCCCTAAAACCGTCACGCGGAGCTGGTCCGGTAACCCAATGGTGAGGCGATCACGGCCATAGTCGAGTTGGACTTCCATCGTAAGAACAGCCACTTGGCTCTTTACCACCGGGGGCGCGGGAGGCAAGCCGGCGCCGACCCACTTGCGCCAGCATTTCATCCCGGCAAAGTTGACCCAATGACTGAGCATGACGTGAGTGCCACAGGGGTGGCGTGGGACTTGGCTGATCTGTACCGAGGCCCGGATGACCCAGCGCTCCACGCCGACCTGGATGCGGCCACTGAGCGCGCGGCGGCGTTTGCCGCTAAGTACCGCGGGACTGTCAATGTGACGGACGGACCGGCTCCCGAGTGGGTGGCCGGCGCGCTGGTGGCGTTGGAATCGCTCGCCGAGCAAACCGCTCGACCGGCCATCTATGCCGGGTTATTGCACGCGGCTGACGTGCGCCCGCCGGAGCACGGCGCGCTGGTGGCGTTGACCCAAGCGCGCGGCAGCGAGATCCGCAACCGCGTCCTCTTCTTCGAGCTGGAATGGATTGCCCTGGCCGACGAGCCGGCCCGTCGAGTGATCGAGTCAGCCGCCTGCCGTCACTACCGCCACTTTCTCGCCAGCCTGCGTCGTTACCGCCCGCACACACTCACTGAGCCGGAGGAGAAGATCCTGGAAGAGAAAGCCAACACCGGCAGCCGCGCCTTCTCTCGGCTGTTCGACGAGTTGCTATCGTCGTTGCTCTTCGAGGTCGAACTCGACGGGCAGCGCCAAGCGCTGAACGAGAGCGCGCTGCTGGCGTTGCTTTACGACTCGTGCCGCACCAGCCGGCAAGCGGCGGCCCAAGCTCTTACGGCCGGGCTGCGGGCCAACGCGCTGGTGATCACTTCCATCTTCAACACTCTGGTGCAGGACCACGCTATTGACGACCGCTTGCGTTCATACGACGACCCGATGGCGGCGCGCCACCTCGCCAATGAGATCGATGCCCGCACCGTTGAGGCGCTGATGGCGGCGGCCGAAGCCGGTGGCGGCGTGGTGCACGATTACTACCAGCTCAAGCGCCGCCTGCTCGGACTGGATGTGCTCTACGATTATGACCGCTACGCGCCGGTCTTTCCGGACGCGCCGGCGGTGGGCTGGCCGGCGTGCCGCGAGTTGGTACTGGCGGCCTATGCGGACTTCTCCCCGGCTATGAGCGAGGTGGCGGCGCGATTCTTCGCCGAACGCTGGATTGATGCCGAGCCGCGCGACGGCAAACGCGGCGGCGCCTTCAGTGCCGCCACGGTAGCGAGCGCGCATCCTTACGTGCTGGTGAACTACACCGGGCGCGCCCGCGACGTCATGACGGTGGCCCACGAACTCGGGCACGGCGTGCATCAGTATCTGGCGCGCGAGCGCGGTTTCTTGCAGATGAATACCGCGCTCACCATGGCCGAAACCGCCTCGGTCTTCGGCGAGATGTTGGTGTTCGATCGCCTGCGCCGCCAGCAGCATGATGCCAAAGCCAAGCTCGCTCTGCTCTGCGGCAAGATCGAGGACACCTTCGCAACCGTGTTCCGCCAGATCGCGCTCACCCGTTTCGAGCAGGCGCTGCACGCCGCGCGGCGCCAACAGGGCGAGCTCGCCGCCGCGCGTATCGGCGAGCTGTGGTTGCAGTCGAATGCTGCCGTGTACGGCGATTCGGTAACCCTAACCGGCGACTACGCCTGGTGGTGGGGCTACATCCCGCACTTCGTGCACTCGCCGTTCTACTGCTACGCCTACGGCTTCGGTGAGTTGCTGGTGCTGGCCCTGTACGAGATCTACCGGCGCGAGGGCGCGGCCTTCGTGCCGAAGTACCTCGACCTCCTTGCCGCCGGCGGCAGTGAGGCGCCGGCCACGCTGCTCGAGCGCATCGGGGTCGACGTCAGCCAGCCGGAGTTCTGGCAACTCGGCTTGCGCCCGATCCGGGCGATGGTCGACGAGGCCGCGGCCTTGGCGGCGGCGCTCAGCTGACCTCGAACCGGCGCACCACTTGTGCCGGTACGCCACAAGCGTAGCTGAAGGGCGGCACGTCGGTTTCAACTACCGCGCCCGCTCCCACCACCGCGCCTTCACCAATAGTGACCCCGGGCAGCACGATCGCTCCGGCATAGAGCGCGGCGTCACGACCGATCACCACCGGCGCGCGCTGCTCCCCGAGCAGCGGCAGCAGGCGGTCGCCGGGGCGGTTGTGCGCCAGAATGATTACGCCGATGCCGATGCGGGCGTGATCGTGGATCTCGATCAGCTCCGGATGAAGAAGATCGATGTTCACATCCGAGGCCAGGTAGACCTGTTGACCGATGCGCACCCCCTTGGCGCGCTGGCAGGCAATGCGCCAGCCGTTGACGGGCAAGAGCTTGGCCAACAGGTCCAAAATGCGGCGGAACAGATGCGTCATTGTGATTGCATAGCCGGCGGTTGCGCTGCGGGTCAACCGGTCGCCGACTCCCGTTGACTCGCGGGCGCACTTCGCAGTATGCGCTCACTCATGACATGGCGAACGGCAATCGTAACCGGAGCTGCCAGCGGCATTGGCCGCTGCTTTGCGGAAACGCTGGCAGGGCAGGGCGCGGCAGTCGGACTTGTGGACGTGGCGGCTACGGCTTTGACGGCCATGGCCGAGACGCTGCGCGGCCGTGGTTTCGCAGCCGAGTCTCGTGTTGCCGATGTGAGTGCGGCCGACCAGGTCGAGGCGGCGGTGCACGAGTTGGTCGGCAAACTCGGCGGCCTCGACCTGTTGGTGAACTGCGCGGCGATCCTCGGGCCTGGGCGCTTGGCGCAGCAACCGGCGGACGAGTTCGAGCGCACGATCCGTATCGACTTGTTCGGCACCGCAAACGTCCTGCGCGCCGCCTTGCCGGCGTTGCGCCAGAGCCGCGGTGCGGCGGTGTGCATCGCTTCGACCGCGGCCGTGCACGGCTGGCCGAACATGGCGGCGTACTCCTCGGCCAAGTTCGGCGTCGCCGGCTTCTGCGACGCGGTGCGGCCGGAACTCGCGCGGGACGGCGTGCTGCTCACCTGCGTGTTTCCGCTGCTGATCGACACGCCCTTGCTGCAAGGCGCCGACCGGGCACCGATCCTGCGGCAAGGCAAACCGATCCCGCCGGCGGCCGTGGTGGCGAAGACGCTGGCCGGGGTGCGCAAGCGGCGCGCGCGCGTCTTCGTGCCCGAGACCGTACGGCTCGTCGCCGCGATCCACGGCCTGGCGCCGTCGTTACTGGATTGGTACGGCCGCCGCTTCGGGATGTAGGCCGCAGCGCCGCGTCTGCGCTTGGTCGCAGGCGATTTCGCCAGTCATACGGCGACAAAGCGACGACGTTTTCGCCCGAAGTGGCAAGATCACGGCGGCCAGCACGTGCGCTTCGCGCGTGTAGCGCGCAAGGCGCCTTGACGAACTTGGCTTTTTTTCATCGCAAATATGGTCGCGGCTGGCGCGGCTGTTGCTCGCCACTAGGACGTGCGTTCAGCCGCTCATAAAGACGCAGCGGCTTGCTTCCTCTCTCCCGATGCTTTCGGCGGGGACTTGCAGCCCATTGCGGCCCGTACGCCGGCCAGCGCTGGCCCGCTGCGGCCGTTGCGCCTGCTGCTGATCGAAGACTGCGCCGACGATGCCGAGTTGATCGTTCACGAGCTGAGCCAGGGGGGCTACCAGCCGGTGTGTACGCGTGTGGAGACCGCGGAAGAGATGGAGCGAGCGCTGGCACAAGAGGCCTGGGACCTGGTCATCAGCGACCATCAGATGCCGCACTTCAGCGCACCCGCCGCGCTGGCGGTGCTGCACGCCAGCGGCCAGGATCTGCCCTTTGTGATCGTCTCCGGCACCATCGACGAGGCGATCGCCGTGGCCGCGATGAAAGCCGGCGCCCACGACTGCATCAGCAAGGATCGGCTCGGGCGTTTGGTGCCGGCGGTCACACGTGAGCTAGCCGACGTCGAAGCTCGGCGCGAGCGGCAACGCGCACAGCAGGAGCTGCAAGCCAGCGAGGAGCGCTACCGCACCTTGGTCGAGAACGCCAACGATGTGGTTTATACCCACGATCTTGCCGGCATTTTCACCTCGATGAACGCCGCCGGAGAACGGTTGACGGGCTACACCCGCGACGAGGTGTTGCGCATCAACATGGCACAGCTCATTGCCCCCGAGCATGTGGAACGAGCGATTCTCACCACGCGGCGACAGCTCGCAGGTGATATGCCGCCGGCGTACGAGTTGGACATTGTCACGAAGGATGGCCGGCGCGTCACCCTCGAAGTCAACGCCCGCCTGATGTACCAAGGCGGCGTGCCAATCGCGGTGCAGGGGATCGCCCGTGACATCAGTGCGCGCCGGCGTGCGGAGCAGAAGACGGCGGCTTTGTTGGAGGTCGCGGAAGCGATCAGCGGCACGCTGGAAGTCGAGGAGCTGATTGCGCGCGTGCAACAACGCACGGCCGAGATCCTGCCGTGTGATCGCGTCTGCACCTACTGCCTCGACGAAGTCACCGGCGTGGTTCGGCTGATCGCCCACCACGGCGTTCCCGCCGAGTTGGTGGGCGACGCCCAAGCCCTGGAGTTCCCCCGCGCCGCCCTGCACTGGGCGGATCGTACGGTGGTGATGAACGACATGGCGGCCCAGCCCTGGCTGGCACCGGAGATCTACACCCACTTCTGCATCGCCGCGATGGTGGCGGTGCCGCTGCAACTGCACGGGCGCTACCTCGGCAACCTCGTGGCCATAAGGAATGCGGCGGGACGGCCCTTTGATTCCGGCCAAGTCGCGTTGGGCGAGGGTATCGCCCGCCAACTGGCGGTGGCGCTCGGGGCCACCGAGCTCTACCGCGGACAACGCGATCAGGCCGAGGTGGCCACGGCGCTGGCGCAGGTGGGGCGCGAACTCATTGCCGTTGTCGATACCTCGGAACTGCTCGAACGCTTGTGCCGCCTGACCGCCGAAGCGCTCGGCTGCGATGCTAGCCACGTCTTCTTACGCCAAGAGGGTGAAGCGGTGCTCGCCGGTGCCTCCAGCTACGGCTACTCCCCCGAGGGCGCCGAGATGCTGCGCGCCCTGACGGTGCCGGTGGAGGTGGTGGCGGAGCTGCTGGCGCGGCTGGAGGCTGACGACGTTAGGCAAGCCAGCACCGCAGCGGAAGCTGATTCTGTCATCGGCGGTTTGCAGCGCGAGTACGGCATCACCACGGCGCTCTATGCCGCGCTGCGGCGCGGAGTGGACCTGATCGGGACTTTGGTTGCTTGTTACCACGGCCGCACCCGCCCGTTCACCGCGCAGCAGCAGCGTATCATCCGCGGCATCGGCCAACTGGCGTCGCTGGCGCTGGAGAACGCCCGCCTGGTCGAGCAGCTCGAACACGCCAACCGCGTGAAATCCGACTTTGTCGCCACCATGTCGCACGAACTGCGCACGCCGCTGAATATCATAATCGGTTACAACGACCTGCTGTTGGAAGGCATCTTTGGGCCGCTCAACTCCGATCAGGAAGACAGTTTGCGGCGCATGCTCAAGAGCGAATCGGAACTGCTGGAACTGATCAGCACCACCCTCGACCTCAGCCGCTTGGAAGCAGGCCGACTGCCGGTGGAGTGCCAGCCGCTCGATCTAAACGCGCTCCTAGCAGAGCTGCGCGCCGATGCTCCGGCGGTATGGGCCAAGCCGGGCGTCCGCATGCAGTGGCAGGTGGCGGGCGAGCTACCGCCGTTGCGCAGCGATGCCGTGAAACTCAAAGCTGTGCTGAAGAACGTGATCGCCAACGCCGTCAAGTTCACCGATGACGGCAGCGTCACAGTGCGTGTGTGCCCGCGCGACGGCGGGGTCGAGATTGCCGTAAGCGACACCGGGGTCGGCATCGGGGCCGAAGCGCTGCCGATAATCTTCGAGCCCTTTCGCCAAGCCGACAGTTCCGCCACCCGCCGCTTCGGCGGCGTGGGTCTGGGCCTGTATATCGTGCGCCGTCTGCTCGACATGCTCCACGGCAGCATCGGCGTCGAGAGCGAACTCGGGCGCGGCTCTACCTTTCGAGTTGCCATTCCTGCCGACGTTGCCCCTGCTCCAGCCCCGGCGCCGGCGGAGGTTGCCGACGCCGCCTGATGCGGGGGCCGCCGCTCGGAGAGATGGTTGGCGGTGCGCGGGCGTAAGCATTCCACTGTAGGCGATCTTCCGACCCGATGTCGCCGGGCTCCTGCCACTGAGCTGTGGCCCCCGCGGTGTCTGCGCCGAGTCAGCCGCGAGAATTCGCACTCCCCACGCTCTGGAATGCGGGAAGCGGCACGCAACGGAGGCAGCGTGGGCGTAAGCTAATTCCTCTGGTGCAACAGTTGCTCCGGCTAGACCAGCCGTTAACCGTGTGCCGAGCCAGTAATCCAGCACGGATCAGAGCGAAGGGAACGAGGCGAGCAAGCAGCATGAGCAGTGCAGTAGCAAGCGGTGCGGTCAAGGCGGCGGCGGACGGGCCGGTACGTTTGCGCCAACCGCTGCCGTTGCGGGTTTTGTTGATCGAAGACTCCGCCGATGATGCCGCGCTGCTGCTGCGCACGCTGCGCCGGGCCGGCTACGAGTTGAGCTGCGTCAGGGTCGAAACCGCCGGCGACATGACCAGGGCGCTGGCCGAGGGCAGTTGGGATGTTGTCATCTCCGACTACTCGTTGCCTCAGTTCAGCGCTCCCGAAGCACTCGCGGTGCTACACGATAGCGGCCTCGACCTGCCGTTCATCATCGTGTCCGGCGCCATCGGCGAGGAGACCGCGGTTGCGGCCATGAAGGCCGGCGCCCACGACTACGTGGCGAAAGACCGTATCGTGCGGCTGCTGCCGGCGATCGAGCGCGAGTTGCGCGACGCCGAGGTGCGGCGTGCCCGCCGCCAGGTGGAGCAGGCGTTGCACTACCGTGTCGAGTTCGAGCGGCTACTGACCACCGTTTCGACGCACTTCATCAACCTGCAGCCGAGTGAGATCGACGCCGGGCTCGATTATGCGTTGCGCGTTATCGGCGAATTCGTTCGCGTCGACCACAGCTTCATCTGCCGGCTAGTGGACGGGGCGAAGGTGCGCATGACGCACGAATGGTGCGGACCGGGCCGGCGATCGCTGATTGACAATTTCGCGGGGCGGCCCATGGCGGCGCAACCCTGGATCATGGCGGGGTTGAAGCGCGGCGCCGGTGTCTACGTTGCGCGGGTAGCGGACTTGCCGGACGAGGCAGCGGCGGCCAAGGCTCTACTGGACTCGCTCGGCATCCAATCCTTTATCGTGGCACCGATGATGGTTGCGGGGCAGCTGGTGGGATTTCTCGGCCTTGATTCGCAGCAGACGCAATGGGCGTGGCCCGAAGAGGTGGCGACCAATCTCAAGCTGGTCGCCGAGATGTTCGTCAACGCACTTGAGCGCCGGCGCGCCGAGCGGCGCACTGCCGTGCTGCTCGATGTGGCGCGCGAAGTCAGCGCCACGCTCGACTTGCAGGCCGTACTCGACCGCATCCAGCGGCGCACCGCCGAGGTGTTGCCGTGCGACCATGTCGCCACCTTTTATCTCGATAGCGGCCGCGACATTGTCCGTATGCGGGCAGACCACAATATCCCGCAGCAGCTGCTGGCAGCCGCCGCCCAACTGGAGTTCGGTCCCAAGGAGCCGTCGGGTGGTGTGATCGAGAGCGGGCACACCCTGGTTGTCGATGTTGCCAGCGACTCACCCTCGGTGGTGACACAGCTATGCGCCGCTTTCGACCTCGGCGCGGTGATTGCGGTCCCCCTGCGGGTGCGCGGCCATTACATTGGTGCGCTGGTGGCGGCCAATGCCGCCGGCCAGGGCTCGTTCGACGCCGGCCAGGTGGCGCTTTGCGAAGGTATCGCTCGGCAATTGGGCCTGGCCATCGAAGCGGCCGATCTCTACCGCGCCGAGCAAGAGGAAGTCGAAGTGTCGGCGGCGTTGGTGCAAGTGGCGCGCGCGCTGATATCGGCGCTCAACACGCCCGCGCTGCTCGGGCGCCTGTGTCAGTTGACCACCGAGGTGTTCGCCTGCGCTGCCAGCTACACCGCCCTGTGGAAGTCGGCGGAGCATGTCTACGAGGTGGTATCGAGCTATGGCTTTCCGCCGGATCAGGCAGAAGGGCTGCGCGTCCTCAAGATCCCGGATAGCTTACTCGCGCAGATGCTCGCTGAGCTGCCGCCGGACGCTGTCGCACAGGTGAGCACGGCTCAATCGGCCGATGCGGCGCTACGGGAGCTGCAGCACCGATTCGGCATTTCCGCTTCCCTCTACGCGCCGCTGTACTGCGGCCATGAGCGCATCGGCGTGCACGTGGCCTGCGCCCGTGGCGAGACGCCGCCGTTCACGGTACTGCAAGAGCGCATCGCCGGCGGGATTGCGCAGCTGGCCTCACTGGCGCTGGAGCATGCGCGTGTGGTCGAGGAACTCGAGCACGCCAACCGGCTGAAGTCAGAGTTTGTCGCGACGATGTCCCACGAGCTGCGCACGCCGCTCAATATCATCACCGGCTACAATGGGCTGTTGCTCGAAGGTGCCCTGGGCAATCTGAACGCCGAGCAGCGCGACGCCGCCCAGCGCGTTCAGCGCAACGCCGGCGAGTTGCTCAATCTCATCGGGGCCACGCTCGATCTGAGCCGCCTCGAAGCTGGGCGGGTGGTCCTGCAAAGCTGCGAGGTGAACCTGCCGGCGCTACTCGGCGAGATCGACGCGGATACGCGTGAGCTGCGCGAGAAACCTGACATCGAATGCGTCTGGGATGTCAGTGCAGATCTGCCGCGGCTGCACACCGACGCGATGAAGCTCAAGACCGTGCTCAAGAACCTGATTGCCAACGCCCTCAAGTTCACCGAGCGCGGCAGGGTCACGATTACCGCCCGAGCAGCGCAGAACGGGGTCGAGTTCCTGGTTGGCGACACCGGGGCCGGCATCGCCCCCGAGATCCTGCCGATCATCTTCGATGCCTTTCGTCAGGGCGACAGCTCGATGACCCGCAAGCACGGCGGAGTCGGGCTCGGGCTGCATATCGTGCGCCGCTTGCTGGAGTTGCTCGGTGGCACGGTGAGTGTGGCAAGCGTCGTCGGCCGGGGTACGACGTTTCGCGTGTGGTTGCCGCTGCACGCCGGCGAGCCGAATTCTTAAGCCGCAGGCGGTGCCTGTCACCAAGCGGCGCCGCCGCAGGGCGTGCACACGCGCGCACCAATGGTTCGCCGCCACCCGCGCTGCGGTTGGAAGTTGCAGTGGTGCGCTTGCTCGAGACGAGCGGCGCGCGGTGTCCAATGCACAATGCCATACCCGAGTCGGGCGATTCGGCGATTCGTTGGCGCGCGCCTAAAGGGGAATGCGGTAGCGGGTGTCCGGCGCACGTGTAGGAAAAGTGCGAATTGGAATTAGGAACGCTTTCTCGGCTTTGCGCATGACGGGCGGGGATTGCGAGATGAATGAAGCACGCCTCACGATGGCACACGCGCTGCATCACATGCCGCCTACCGAAACGAGAGGTTACCTCAGGTGGCAAGAATGTTTGACGTTGCGTTTCCCGAGACATGCTCATTTCACGCGGTGAGAGCTGTAGAAATGCTTTCCCGGTGTGGGAGAGACGGACTGACAAGAAGATGCGTCAGCGCCAAGCGAGCGTGGTAATCATCGCCAGCGCGCTCACGCTGGCGGCGTGTGCTGCGAGACCGGTTGCCACTAAGGTTGCGGCACCACCCAGCGACCGCAGCGCTATCAACGGCAACGAGGAGCGCTTGCGCGCGCTGGTGGCGGCGCGCCAACAAACGGAGCGGGACAGCGAGTACGTGATCGCGCCGGGCGACCTGCTGGTGATTACGATCTACAATTTCCGGCCGGGCGGCGGCAATTTCGAGTCTGAAGTGCGCGTCGACGATCGCGGGGACATCAGCGTGCCGTTCATGGATCCGTTGCCGGCCGCCGGCCTCAGCCTGGCGCAACTGCGTGCGGCTTTCGTGCGTGGATTGCGTGAAAGTCGTGTGCTTAACGAACCGCTGGTGAGCGTGTTTCTCAAGGAGTATCAAGGGCAACGGGTGATCATCCTGGGCGCGGTGGCGCGCCCGGGCCAGTACCATCTCTCGCGCGGCCAGCAGACGCTGGTGGACGTGCTGTCGATGGCCGGCGGGCTCAGCGACCGCGCCGGCAACTACATGCTGTGCCGGCCGTCGTCGCCCGGCCAGGTTGCTGCGGCCGCCAATGACTCGATCGTGCAAGACTACGCACTGCACGCGGCCTCGGCCGTTGCTCCGCCTGCGCGCGCGCCTGCCGACATGGTCGTGTTCCGTTTGGACAGTGCCGGTGGTGGGACCAATCCGGCGTTGCTGACTCTACCGGTGCGCGGCGGTGATCTCTTCATCGTTCCCGAAGCCGGTCAGGCGTTCATCGAAGGCGAAATCGAAAAGCCGGGATCCTACCCGCTCAGCCGCGGGATGACCTTGACTCAGCTGATCACCAGCGCCGGCGGTCTGGCCTATCCGGCCAATCGCCGTCGCGTCACGCTGATCCGCCAAACTGGATCGGGGCCGAGCGCCGAGTGGGCACTTGATGTGGACCGGATACGCGAGGGGGAAGAGGGCGACGTCCTGCTCGAGCCCAGCGATCGGGTAGTGGTGCCCGCCACCGTCGGGCGCAAGATCGCTCACGGCGCCTACCGGACTTTCACCGCACTTGTCCACTTCACTGTCGGTGGGGTTGCGAGCGTGTTCTAGAGGAAGCATGAGCGACCATCAGATCATTCGTGGCAATCGCGGTACCGTGGCGGCGCTTGCCGGCAACGGGGGCAGCGCGAACGGCGCCGGGAGCGAGCACGAATTCGTGCTGCCACGCGGGGCGGCGGCCGAGCCGGAAGCTGACCTGCACTACTATTGGCGGCTGGTCTACGGCCGGCGCTGGCTGTTACTGGCGACCGCCATGCTGGGGTTAGCCATTGCCACCGTCACCACTTTCCGCCAGCCGCGCCTCTACGTCGCGCAGGCGACGGTCGAGTTTAAGCCGGCGCTGGCGCCGGGCAAGGACCTCGACATCCTCGGCCGCACGGTTGCGCTCCCGCCGGAACTCGCCAAACGGCTTCTGAGCACCAAGATCCTTGCCGCCCGTGTCATCAACACCGAGCGTACCAACGGCCAGGCCGCATTTGCCCCCCCAGCGAACGGTGGGGAGTCTCGCAACGTCCTCGCTGCCGCTTGGGCCGGGATTGGTAGCGCTATCTCCAGCGCGGCCAACCTGGCGCGAGTGATGCTGGCGCCGGCCGCCGCTGCCCCCGCGGATGATGCGGCTGCTGAGCCTAAGCAGTGGGACGGCGTCGCGCTCAACACCATCAATATGTACTACGCGCATACGGCGGTGGTGCCGGTGCGCGGCACTTCGCTGGCCGACATTGTCGTCACCCACTCCGATCCGGTGCTCGCGGCGCGCATTGCCAACCTGCACGCGCAGACCTTCATCGACATGGACGTCGAGACCAAGGTCGCCTCACTCTCCGATGCCCAAGGCCTCTTGGGTCGCCAGCTCAAGGAAGTACGCGAACGGCTGGAGAACTCACGCGCGGCGCTTACCGACTACCAGCTCAAGCACGGCATCTTGAACCTGCCCAAGGACAGCGGCACGCTCACGCGCCAGTCCCTCCAGCAACTCAATACCCTACTCACCGAAGCCCAAGGCGAGCGCATCGTTGCCGAAGCCGCCTACCGCAACGCCGCCGGCATGACACTGGCGCAGCTAGGCGCGACACTGCCTGACAAGGGCTTACAAAGCGTGCGCGAGGAAATCCTGTCGCAGGAAGCCCGTTATCGCGCCGACATGCGCAACTTCGGCGCCAATCACCCCGACATGATTGCGCTGCGCGCCCGCATCGAAGCCATGAGCGGGCAGCTGGAAACCGCGGCGGGTGAGTCGCGGGGGCGCCTGCGCGCCGTCTTCGAGGCCGCCCGTGCCAAGGAGGACGAGCTGCGCAGCAGCTTGCAGAAGATAAGTCTTGCCGCCAGCAACGAGGACCGCGAGTTGGTGCAGCTGTCGATCTTGCAGCGTGACGTTGATAGCAACGAGCAGCTCTACGGCACCTTGCTGGGGCAGGCCAAGGAAGTGGACCTAACCAGCGGCGCGTATCAATGGACCAATGTTAAGCTCGTCGATCGGGCGGTTGCGCCGAGCGTGCCGAGCTACCCGCGCACCAGCCGCAACTTGATGTTCGGTCTACTTCTGGGCTTGCTCGGCGGCGCGCTCGGCTGCGTGCTGATCGAGCGGCTCGATACCACCGTCAATACCCCGGACGATATCGTGGCGGTGCTGGACCTGCCGGCGTTTGGGATGATTCCTGACTTTCAGCGCCTGCCGGCCGCTGCCAGTCACGGGCGCTCGCTGGTTGACGCGGCCCAGGTTGACGCCGCCGGCCGCGAGCTGGTCACCCTGCTGCAACCGGCCTCGCTGGTCAGCGAAGCCTATCGCAGTGTGCGCACCAATCTGATGTTTTCGTCTCCCGACAACCCGCCCAAGTGTGTGCTGATCACCAGCAGCCAGCCCGACGAAGGCAAGACCGTCACCGTGATCAACCTGGCCGTCACCTTGGTGTTGTCGGGCTCGCGCGTGTTGGTGGTGGATGCCGATCTGCGCAAACCCTCGTGTCACACGGCGTTGCGGGTGGATCGCGAGCCCGGGCTCAGCAACGTGCTCACCGGTCGCGCCGAGCTACAGCAGGCGATCGTGCGCTCGCCGCTGTCGCCGCAGCTGTGGAGCTCGCAAAATGGCTGCGGCCTCTTCGTTCTTCCGGCTGGGCGGGTGCCGCCCAACCCCGCCGAGCTGCTTGGCTCGCACAAGATGACGGCGTTGCTGGAGCAATTGAAGGAGCAGTTCGATTTTGTCTTGGTCGACTCGCCCCCGATCATCCCGGTCACGGACAGCGTCGTTATCGCCACCAAAGTTGACGGCGTGTTGATGGTCGTTAGGGGCGGCGAGTGGGGCCGCGACGTGATCTCCAAGGCACTGGCGCAGCTCACGGCTGTGCGCGCACACCTGCTCGGCGCCGTGCTCAATAGCGTCAACGTCACTCGCGGTGGATATTCCTATTACTACTACCGGCACTACTACGGCTACGGCGCTCACTACGGGAAAGCCTACGGCGCTGCCTACGGGCAACCGGCGGAGCCGGAGGGTACGCCCTCCTAAAGCAGAAGGGCGGGCGGCGCGGGCATGAGGAGCGATCCGGAGGGCGCGGCGTTGCGTTAGTCGTTTGCGCGCGTGACGTGTCGGCCCAGCTGCGGCCCGGCTAGCCCGGGCCCGGCCGAGCCAAAGAGCCTGATCACCAGTGGTGAAGGCGGGCATCAAGTTGAAATTGCCGCTGGCGGGAAGTGATTACCCACCCGAATGGCGGTAGCCTGCCTGAATGAGTCCGGCGGTTCAGGCCCGCCCCAGGGCGAAATTGGAAGCAGTACGGCTGATGATCGACACAGGCGCAACCTGGTATGCGGTACAAACCCAGCCGCGGCGAGAGGAGGCGGCGGCAGCGAACGTGCGCCGCATAGGCGCGCTGGTGTCGTGCCCCTATTACCGCCAGCGCGTCATTCTGCACGGGTACCGGCGCGAGGTTACCCGCCCGCTGTTTCCCGGGTACATATTTGCCGCGTTTGATCTGGCGCGCGACTTCCGCGCCGTCCATTACGCGCACGGCGTTCGCGGGTTGGTGAGGTTCGGAGGAGTACCCGCAGAGGTGCCGTGTGATTTCCTTGCCGGGATCGAAGCGCGGATGCAAAACGGATACGTGGTGATCGAGCCCACGCCGTTGGAGCCAGGTGACCGAGTGGAGATAGTAGCCGGCAGTTTCCGCGGCTACACGGGAATATTTCAAGCGGGGGCGAAGGGCTCGGAGCGTGTCACGATTCTGCTCGAAGCGTTGAAATACCAGGCTCGCCTGGTGCTAGATCGAACTGCGGTGGCTGCGCTCTGATCGCGCTCGGAATGCCTTGATGTGGCCGCCGAGTGTGCGGTGAAACGGGCCCCGACCGGTTGTGCAGCGGAACTAGTTGTGTGCGATTGCAATTATTGACCTTTTTGGGCTACATTGTCTCGGTCAAGATCGTACCGTTTCGGAAAGGGAGGGAACCGCAATGAGGCATCGTGAATTCGGTGTGGTCAGCGCCGTGGGGCTCATGCTTGCCATGGCACATTGGTCGCCGCTTGCCGCCAACGAAATCGTCAATGGTGGTTTCGAGACCGGGAATTTCAGCGGGTGGGCGTTGCAGCGGCATTCGGCCAACGCCCCGGGCGGCGGCTCGATGATGACCGGCGGCCAGGTTCTCACCGGCGACGACTTCTTCGCCGACGGCAGCGTGCAGCCCGGTATTTTGCCGCCCGGCGGTAACTACTTCGCCTTCATCTCGTCGATGCCGAGTATACCAGCGGACCAACCGCCGGGCTGCCCGACGACGCAATCCGTACTTCGCGTGCCGCCGGACAACGTAGACGGAGACGCCTTCTCGGAACGGGACGTCACCGTCTTGCGGCAGGATATCGTGGTTGACTCGGTGCCGGCGCATGTCGGTTTCACGTGGAGTTTTCTGCGCGGGGAATTCGGGGACATCGCTTTGCACGATGATTTCTACGTAACCCTGACGCGGATGAGCCCGCCCGGGCCGACGATACAGGTTATGGGCGACACGGCCGGCAACGATTCGTATCCAATCCCTTACATTGGTTCGTTTCGGTTTCTCGACCCCAGCTTGTTCGACGGACACACGTACGAGGTCCTGACCGACCCGCCGGGGGGGCCAACGGATTGCCACTACTCGTCCTTCGGACGGACGTCATTTCAGACCTCGTCGGCGGCGATCCCGACGGTCGGGACATGGCGCTTAAGCTTCTTCTTCGGCGACGACGGCGGCGACGCGCGGTGGGATAGCGGCGTGCTGATTGATGATGTCCGGTTTGTCTCCGTGGCGGCCGCTCCGGCGTTGTCCGCGACCGGTCGGGTGGCGGTTGTACTCTTGCTGGGAACCGTCGCGCTTTTCGGCCTGGCGGCTCAGAG
Organism: Deltaproteobacteria bacterium; assembly: GCA_016210005.1. Taxonomy (NCBI): domain Bacteria; kingdom Pseudomonadati; phylum Myxococcota; class Myxococcia; species Deltaproteobacteria bacterium. The sequence goes on from JACQVA010000012.1 coordinate 27,917, forward strand.
CAAGCGCGAGCGCTTGCGTGGAGCCGGCTTGCTGCTTGGAGTGGTTTGCCTCGTCGGCGCAGGCGTGGTGTTGTTGCGCTCACAGCCGGCGGTCGGATCGGCTCCGGTTGGGGAAGAGCTGCGCTCGCGAACCGGCGATGAGCACGCGGACGAGATGCTCTTGGCGGATCGCCGAACGCCGCGCAAGCCGACACCGGCAAAGACGCGAAAGCCTAAGAAGACGCAGACGCCGATCGTATCCTGATTTAGCAACGCAGGCGCTGAGCCTGCGCGACGGCGAAGATCAGCGGGCATGCCGCGATGGCTGTGTGATACGGCGGCCCGACTGGTGCCGGCGCTGCTGGCCGCCGCTTGCGTCCTCTCGCTCGGGGCTGGGCACTACTGGGGATGCGCACTGATTCAGCTCAGCGGTGCCGCCCTCGGAGTGCTTTGGGCTCTGCGGCTCGCGATGAGCTCCAGTCCCAGTGCTCAGCAAGGGCCTCGGCCGGCGCCGGCGAGTTGCGCGGTGATGCTCGCCGGCCTGCTGGTCGCGCCGCTGGTGCCGCTGCCGCCGCCGCTGCTGGCATGGCTCTCGCCCCGAGCCTTTATGCTGGCGAGCGCAGCCCTGCCGGGCTGGCCGGAGCGAGTACCCTTCGATGACTTGCGCCAAACACTCGATCTGCAGCCAGCGCGCCTTGCCTTGGCGCTACAGCTCCCGCCAGCAGGCGCGTGGCGCCCACTGGCCCTGGTGCCGCACGGTTCACTGCTGACGCTCTCGATCGGTGTGGCCTACGCGCTCATTGCCGCGGCGCTAGCCCGCTACCCGTGGTCAGACGGGGGCGACCGGGCAGTCGCGGGTTTGCTCAGCTGCCTGATAGCGGTGGGATTCTTCGAGGCGCTCTACGGCTTGTTGCAGGTAGCCAGCGGTCACACCCGGATCTACTGGTTCGAGTGCCCGCGGCCTGGGTGCATGGGAACATACGTGAACAAGGATCACTACGCCGGTCTCCTGGAGATGATCTTTCCGATCACGCTGGCGCGCACGGCGACTTGGTATGTCGCCCTCAGGCGTGCCGCCGCCGCCCTGCGCCAGCGCTCGGGATCGGCCCGCGCGCGCGTGTTTCTCGATCTGCACTCGGCTGCACTGGGGCGGCTGATCTGCGCCGCGGCGATAGCGCTGCTCATGCTGGTTGCCCTGGCGGTCTCGGGATCGCGCTCGGCGTTTGCGGCAACCGTTGGGGCGTTGCTGGCTTTGCTGCCGTTTGTGCCCGCGACGCAGCGGCCGCAGCGTTGGGTCCGCGCCGGCGGAGCGGCAGCCGTGGCGGTGCTGGTTGTCCTCTGGCTCAGTTTCCCACAGCTATCCGGCCGGCTGTCGAAGGGAGACGCCCTGCGTCCGCTGATGGCTGGCGACACCTTGGCGATGGCCCGCGACTTTCCGTTGCTAGGGGTGGGCGCGGGTAACTTCGCCTCGACGTTTCCCTATTACCGCGAGCGCAGCGTGGCGCTATGGGAGTTCGGGGTGAGCAACGCCCACTGTGATTACCTCGAATGGCTGGCGGAGGTAGGCGTGGCGGCTGCGCTGTTGTCGTTACTCCTGTTGGTCGGTCTTGGGCGGCGTGTGTTGCGGGCCCTGCGCTCGGCGCAAAGCTGGACTCCACAAGCCGTCAACCGCTGGGGGCTCGCGGTCGGCGTGATGGCGCTGCTGCTTCACTCGTTGACGGATTTCAATCTGCACGTCCCCGCCAATGCCGTGGTGTTTGCGCTGATGACCGGTGCGCTGATTCGGCTGACGCGGCCGGCAACCGCCGCAATAGTCACGCCCTCGATGTCGGAAAGCCAGCAAGCAACGGAAGGCCAAGCGGGCGCTCGGCCGTGGGCTGTTGCCTCCCGCCGGCTCATTGCAGGCGTGGCTGTGCCGCTGTGCGTGGTGTGGGCGGCGTTCACGTGGCGCCAGTGGCAGGCGGCGGCGGCGTACCATCGGATTTATCCGGATCTGCGTCTGCGAAGCCTGATTACTGCGGCGGCGGAGCCGGCCGGCGGTGAATCTCTGCGCCTGACGCAACGCGCAGCCGCGCTGGCTCCTGAGGTGCCGCAGTTCCAAGTTGGCCTGGGGGAACAACTTGTGGCACGGGCTCTTGACGAGTCCACTAGCGATTCGGAGGCGGCCGGCCTGCTTGATGCGGCGATCGTCGCCTACATCCGCTCACTCTGGGCGGCACCGCTGCAACCACGCGCCTTGCTCGGCTTGGTGGCGGCAGCGGAACCGATCTATGAACCCAATCCCGGGTCGGAGCCCGGAGTATTGTACGATCTGGTGGGACGCGCAGCCGCGCTGGCGCCGCACGAGGCCGGGCTGCAGTTGACCGTGGCCGAGTGGTACCTCGACCGCTGGGACAGCATTCCGGAAATGCGCCGCGCGGAGGCGCGCAGCCGTGTCGAAGCGGCTTTGTCGGTGGCCGAGATGGGAGCCGAATTGCAGTCGCAGCTCAGCAGCGTCAAAGCAAAGTGCCGGCACACAGCCGGTGACGTGCGCGGCTGCTAAGGCTCTTCGCTGTCGCTTCGAGTTTTCGAAGACGAGCCCCTTACCCTCGCCCTCTCCCCGGCGAAGACCAGCGGGGAGAGCGCGCGGATCCGCAATGGGATATTCGACGGAACGTCACCCTATTTGTGAAGAGCGCTACCTAGATGCAGCAGCTGTCCGAGCTTCAATGACGGTCTCAACCGCGGAGATAACTTACAGCCATCGCCCACGAACAGGCTTGGGCCTGTCGGCGTGGGCGGAAATGGGCCGCGAGCTGTGGGCCAGCCGGGAGCTGACCTGGCGGCTGTTCCAGCGCGACTTCTCCGCCCGCTACCGCCAAAGCGTGCTGGGATACCTGTGGGCGGTGGTGCCCGTGCTCGTCGCAGTTGCTACCTTCACTTGGCTCAACCGGGCCAAGGTGTTGCCGATCGCGGGAACGGTGCTGCCGTATCCGGTGTTCCTACTACTCGGCCTAACGGTGTGGCAGCTCTTCGCCAGTGGCCTGACCAGCGCAACGCAGAGTTTGGTCAACGCCGGTTCACTCATAGCCAAGATCAACTTCCCTCGCGAGACGTTGGTGTTGGCGGCCACCGGGCAGGCGCTCGTCGAGTTTCTCATCCGCGCCGCTTTGGTGGCGCTGGCGTTTGCGCTCTATCGGACTTGGCCGCCATGGACCATCGTTCTGGTTCCGTTCGCGGTTATCCCGCTGTGTCTGTTCACCATCGGGCTTGGTTACGTCTGCGCCCTGGGCAACGGAATTCTACGCGACACCGGGCAAACCATAACGCTGGTCCTTACGTTCTGGATGTTTCTGACCCCGGTGGTGTATCCGCCGCCCAGCGGCGCCGGTGCGACATTGGTCAATGTGCTCAACCCCATAAGCCCATTTGTAATCGCCGCCCAGGATCTCGCCACGCACGGCTACCTCACGCAGCCCGGCGGCTACGCGAGCGCGTGTGCGGCCGCACTGGTCGTGTTTCTGCTGGGGTGGCGTGTGTTTCATCTGACCGAGCCGCGCATCGCGGAACGGGTGTGAGTGCTACCGGCGGAGTGCCTAATGCCGCGAACAGTGGTCGCCCTCGAGCGGGTCTCGAAGAAGTTCTGCCGCAGCTTGAAGCACAGTATGGCTTACGCCGCCTGCGACGTCGCGCGCGACTTGCTCGGCCTGCCGAGTGCGAGCGCAACGCTGCGCCCGGCGGAGTTCTGGTCGGTGAGCGACCTCTCCTTTGAACTGAAGCCGGGCGAGTCGCTCGGGATCATCGGCGCCAATGGAGCCGGTAAGACGACCGTGCTCAGGATGATCAGCGGCATCATCCGGCCCGACAAGGGACAAGTTCGGGTCAACGGCCGCGTCGGGGCGTTAATCGACGTCGGCGTGGGTTTTCATCCGCTGCTGACCGGTCGCGAAAACATCTACGTCAACGGTGCCATCCTGGGGATGACGAAGCGCGAGATTGACGCCAAGTTCGACACTATCGTGGAGTTCTCCGGACTGGAGGCGAGCGTGCTCGAAGCCCCCGTGAAGACCTACAGTAGCGGGATGTACGTTCGCCTGGGCTTCGCGGTGGCCACGCATGCCGAGGCCGAGATCCTGCTGATTGACGAAGTTTTGGCCGTCGGCGACGCCAACTTCTACAGCAAGTGCTACCGCCGCCTGCACGCCCTGCAGCAGCAAGGCGTATCGATCATTCTGGTCAGCCACAACAACGTGGCGCAGCAAGAGATCTGCGGGCGCGCTCTGCTGCTCGAAGCCGGCAGGCCGATTGCGCTTGGCCCGACGACCGAGGTGGTCAACCTCTACCGCTCACGCCTGGCGGCTGGGAACAACGGAGCGGGCGGGGTTGGGCCCAATCTCGTGGAGCAGCCGGAGGCCGTGCGTATAGGACCTATTCGGCTCGTCGATGACACCGGCAGTGTTGTGGCCGAGCCTTACAGCGGCCAGCGCCTGGCACTCACGTTCAGTGTCGAGTGCGCGCAGCCGCTTGCTCAGCCGCACTATCAGGTCGGGTTCTACGCGAGCGAGGGCCCGCTGTTCACCTCCTTTGCCACAGACTGGGAGGGGATAGAGCCGCCTGCACTGCATGTGGGCAAGACGGAAGTGACGCTGAATATACGGGAGCTTTGCCTGCCGGTGGGCGGCTACGCCATCGTGGCCCTCGTCGGGGACGGTAGCACGGTTAAGCGCATCGCTTGCCGCGACAAGATCGAGCGCATCTTCGTTCGCCAACCGCCGCGCGTGCGTGGCGATCTTGCCATGCCCCATTCGTGGGAGTGGGATATCTCAGCAGACACCGCCGGCAAGATGCGCTTCGCTTGCGCGCCCGCGGCGCTCGTCCGCTAGTGGTCTCTGACGGCAGCCGTTGCTACTCACGTCGCCGCGGCCGGATCTTGGCTTCGCCGAGGGGCTTCGCAGACTACGTCTGTTCTCTGGAAGTGATCCCGTCTCTGCACGGGGAAGGGCCGAATCTTTATGCTGTCGCGCAGCGAGCCACAAGAAATCACGCGGGGCTGTAGGCTGGGTCCGGCGACGCGGACTCACAAGACCGTCTACGTCGCCATGAGCGCAGACGTGGTGCATCCCGGCCACATGAACATCCTGAAGATCGCCCGAGCTTATGGCGAGGTGGTCGTTGGTCTGCTGACCGACGAGGCGATCGCCAGCTACAAGCGGCTGCCTTACATGACCTACGAGCAGCGCAAATGCGTGGTCGAGAACATCCAAGGGGTAGCGCGGGTGATTCCGCAGACGCAGCTGGACTACGTGCCTAACCTCCTCGCGCTCAAACCTGACTATGTCGTTCACGGCGATGATTGGAGAACGGGTGTGCAGGCATCGGTTCGGCAGCGGGTGCTCGAAACCCTGGCGCAGTGGGGCGGCCAGCTGGTCGAACCCAGTTACACCAAGGGGGTGTCGTCGACGAAGGTGATTCACGCGCTGCAAGAAATCGGGGTGACGCCCGATATCCGCCGCCGCAGGTTGCGACGGCTGCTGACGGCCAAGCCGCTGGTCACGACCATCGAGGCCCACAACGGGCTAACCGGCTTGATCGCCGAACACGCCAGCGAGTCACGCGATGGCGTGCCGGTGGAGTTCGACGCCATCTGGCTCAGCAGCCTGACCGACTCGACCGCCAAGGGACGCCCGGACATCGAATACGTCGACCTCACCTCCAGAATGAGCACGCTCCAGGATATTCTTGAAGTCACCACTAAGCCGGTCATCTACGACGGCGATTCCGGCGGGCAGTCCGAGCACTTCGCGTTTGCGGTCAAGACCCTCGAACGGCTGGGCGTGTCGGCGGTGATCATAGAAGACAAGGTCGGCCTCAAGCGTAACTCGATGTTTGGGACCGAAGCAGCGCAGGTGCAGGACACGATCGACAACTTCTGCCACAAGATCCATGCCGGCAAGAAGGCGCAGGTGACGGACGACTTCATGGTGGTCGCGCGCATCGAGTCGTTGATCCTCGAGCAAGGGGTGGATGACGCGCTGGAGCGGGCGCAGGCCTACGTCGCCGCCGGCGCCGACGGCATCATGATCCACAGCCGGGAGAAGTCGCCCGCGGAGATCTTCCAATTCGCTGCCGCCTATCGCCAGTTCAAGCTGCGGGCTCCGCTCGTGGTCGCGCCCACGATGTTCAACGCGGTCACCGAAGAAGAACTCAAGCAGCGCGGGGTGCAGATCGTGATCTACGCCAACCACCTTCTGCGCAGCGCTTACCCGAGCATGCTGGCAACTGCGAAGACGATCCTCAGGCACGGCCGCTCGCTGGAGGCGGACGAGCGCATGATGCCGATCCAGGAGATCTTGACCCTCATCCCGGGAAGCATCTAGCCATGCTCGACTGTGCCGTGATCTTTCGCGCGTTCGCCGATGCCGCCGTAACGTTCTTCGCCGGAGTGCCCGACTCCGTACTCAAGCACCTGTGCGCGTACATCGCGGACCACGCGGATGCCGGGCGCCACATCATTGCTGCCAATGAAGGCGGCGCGATCGCCGTGGCCGCAGGACACTACCTGGCCACCGGCCAATGCGCCTGCGTTTACAGTCAGAACGCCGGGCAGGGCAACACGATTAACCCGCTCACCTCTCTGGCGGATCCGCAGGTGCACGGCATTCCGCTACTGCTGCTGCTGGGATGGCGTGGCGAACCAGAGCGGCATGATGAGCCCCAGCACCTCAAACAGGGCAGGGTGACGATCCCGCTGCTGCAGACTCTCGAGATCCCATGGGACATCCTGCCCGAGGGCGAAGGAGCGGCGGCGGCTTGCCTGCAGCGAATCGTCAAGACGGCGATCGCGCGCAGCGGCCCGGCGGCCGTCGTTGTACGCGACGGTGCGTTTGCGCCCTATCAGCGCCGGCACAAGGAGGCCGACCGCTACGCGCTGTCACGTGAGGAGGCGCTGAAGTTGATCGTCGGCAGTGCTGGGCCGCACGATATCCTGGTTTCGAGCACCGGCAAGATGTCACGCGAGCTCTACGAATACCGCGTGCAACGCGGGGAGAATCCCGGCCGAGATTTCCTTTGCGTCGGCGCGATGGGGCACGCCTCGCAAATCGCCTTGGGTATAGCCATGGCCAAGCCGCAGCGGCGCGTGCTCTGCCTCGACGGCGACGGGGCACTGCTCATGCACATGGGGTCACTGGCAGTAATTGGCCAGCAGGGGCCGGCAAACTTCGTGCACGTTGTGCTCAACAACGGTGCCCACGAGTCGGTCGGCGGACAGCCCACGGCCGGCTTCAGCACCGACCTGCCTGGGGTAGCGAGAAGCTGCGGATACAGGATCGTCGCCAGTGCCGACAATGCCCCAAAACTCGTCGCAGCCCTGGAGCAATTGAAGTCAAGCGCCGGCCCGCAGCTCTTGGAAGTGCGAGTTGCATTGGGAGCGCGCGCCGACCTCGGCCGGCCGGCAACCAGCCCGCGGCAGAACAAGCAGCAGTTCATGGAATTTCTCCAGGCATGACCCAAGCGGTGCATCTCGGTACTGGTGCTGTTCTGCAGTTGCGGGCCACCCTGGAGCGGCTCAATGCCCGCTCCGTCTTTCTGGTCACCGGTAAGGCTTCGTTTGAGTTGTCTGGGGCAGCGGCCCAGGTGCACGGTCAGTTGAGCGAAATCGAGGTGTGGCAGTTCAACAATTTCTCTCGCAACCCCGAGGCCCCAGAGGTCGAGCGGGGCTTGGCCGAGTTCCACAGGCAGACGGCCGACGCCGTGGTGGCAGTCGGCGGCGGCAGCACCTTGGATGTGGCGAAGTTGATCGCGCTCGGCGCAGCTCAGGGGCAGCAGGCCGGCGCCATTTGGCGCCAGGGCCAAGCGCCGCGCCTTGACGCCGTCCCGGTCGTCGCGATCCCCACGACTGCCGGATCCGGCAGTGAGGCGACGCACTTCGCGACGGTGTACGCCGGCGGGAAGAAGCGCTCGGTGGCCCATCCATCAATGTTGCCGGTTGCCGCACTGGTGGACCCGGCGCTGACGGCGAGCGCGAGCCCGAAGCTGACGGCCGTCACGGGACTGGATGCCTTCTCTCAGGCGGTGGAGTCGTTCTGGTCGGTTCATTCAACCGCCGAGTCGCGAGGCTACTCGCGCCAGGCCATTACCTTGGTGCAGCGCCACCTGCTGAGTTGTGTGCGCCGGCCGGCGCCCGAGCACCGCGCGGCCATGTGCCAGGCTGCGCACTTGGCCGGCAAGGCGATCAACATAACCAAGACGACCGCGCCGCACGCGCTCTCCTACGCTTTGACGTCGCGCTGGAACGTGCCGCACGGGCACGCCGCGGCTCTAACCCTGGGCGCGATGCTCGTCTTCAACAGCAAGGTAACGAAGGCCGATGTCGCCGATCCGCGCGGCGACGAGCACGTGCGCGCAACGATGGCCGAGCTGTTCGAGCTGCTGGGTTGCGACAGCGCTGAGGCTTGCCGGGAGAAGATCGCCACACTGATGCGGGATGTCGGGCTCGCCACCCGCCTCGGCGAAGTCGGCGTACGCACGCCCGGGCAGCGCGGCTTCCTGGTGGAGCAAGTCAACCTCGAGCGCTTGCACAACAACCCGCGCGCGCTGGATCGCCGGCAGCTGCGGGAGGTCTTGGAGTCGGTTGCATGATGCAGGTACCGGCCGGAGCATTACGGGCGGCAGATAAGTCGCCCGCGCCCACGGCGCGCGCCGCCAGCGTGGGCCACCTCGACTTTTATCACTACGACTCGATGGACGTGCTCAGCTACGAGCCGATTTGCAGGTACCTCGACAACGCCGCGCTGGTGGCGCCCGCCAGCGACGGTGTGTTGGACTTCGCGCGCGCCGAACTCTACTTCCGCCAGCGCGGTCTGACATTCCAAACCGAGCCCAGTGGCGATGCCGCGGCCGTTGTCGGAACCCAGTACTTCTGGACCTTGGGGCGCCCGCAGTACAAGCGCGTGCCCGTGCTCAGGTTGATGTACAGCCTGTCGGAAAAGGGCGGTGCGGCTCACGGCAAGGAATGGAGCGACTGGTTCGACGCCGTGCTCTGCCCGGGCCCGTATTCGCAGCGGCTGCTGCAACGCTGGGGACGGCGCGCCATCATCGTGGGCTTCCCCAAATACGACGATTACTTCCGCGGCCGCTACCGCGCCGGGGCGGTGCGGGCCAAGTTCGGCCTCGACGCCAAGCGCAAGTGCGCCTTGTACTTGCCGACGTGGGCGCACCATTCGTCGGTCGACCGATTCGCTGCCGCCATCCGCGAGCTGGCGCACGGTGGCGAATACCAAGTGCTCTACAAGCCGCACACCGTGACCACTCGCCTGGAGCGCCACCGCATCGAGTGCTTCCGCAGCGAGATCGAGGCCGGCCAGCTCGTTTGCATCGAAGAGCAGAGCAACATGGCCGAGTTGTTATTGGTGGCCGACGTCGTGCTGGCGGACGGGATGAGCGGCGCTTTTTGGGAAGCGGTCATCGTCTCCGACCGGCCGGTGCTGGCGCTGCACGTGCACGGGGAGTTCGAACGGGTGCTGATGGACGCGCGCGTGGAGGACTTCGCCCCGGTGTGTGACGAGCCCGCCGCGCTGCGCAGGAGCATCGAGCGGGCTACGTGCGCGCACGTCATCCAGCCGTCGCCGCGCGTTCTGCTTGCTAACGAGTTACTCTCTTATCGCGATGGCAGCGCTGGCCAGCGCGCGGCGGAGGTGATCGCGGAGCTGGCGGCTGAGGAAGACAGCCGCTCCTGGGCCGTGCTCAGGCGGGAGGTGCGCTATCGGACATGGCGCGCGGTGCATGCAGCTCGTAGCGACCGCTCATTGCAGCGCCTGCGCCACCCCGTCCTCACGGTACGGAATGGCTTGCGGCGCTTGGTGCAAACATGACCGGCGGACAGGGGCGGGAGCGAACAGTGCTCGGGAACGTGCAGGTGCCATTGCGGCAGTGGGGCAAGGCCGTTCTCGGACCGCGCGTGACCCACGCGCTGCGGCAATGGGAGGGCGACTTCCGGCGCGCCGTCCGGCGCCACCGTCTCGGCGATCGCTCCTCGATGTCTTACGACCGGGCACTGGAATGGGCGAAGCGGCATTCCGGCTTGGGTGGCGGCATCAGTCAGACCAGCAGGCGCCGGGCGCCGTATCCGGAGGTGACCGGCTACTTCATCCCCACCTTGCTCGACTTCGGCGAGCGGGCGCTGGCGCTGCGGCACGCGCGCTGGCTGGCGGCTCAGGCTCGCAGTGACGGCGCCATCCTCGGTCCCGATGGCTGCCCGTACACCTTCGACACCGCTCAGGCATTGCGCGGATTTCTCGCCGCTTGCCCGGACGACCCGTCGCTGCAGTCCGCTACCATCGCCGCGGCCGACTTTGTCGCCAGCCGGATCGGCGGCGACGGCACTATCGACCCATGTACGCGTGACACCTACCTGTGGAGTAACGGCCACGGTCTACCGCCGGGATACCTCTTGTATGCCTTGCCGCCGCTGCTCGAAGCCAGCCGCGTGTTCGGTCGCGCCGACTGGGGTCGTGCGGTCGAGCGGGTGCTGGCGGCGGTACGTCATGATCCGGTGGTGTTGGATGCCGGGCAGCTGTCGCACTTCTATGCCTACGCTCTCGATGCCCTGATCGACCTCGGCGAGGCCGAGCGCGTGCGGCGGGCGGTGACGCGACTGTTCGAGTCGATGCGGCCGGACGGTTCACTACCGGCCTATCCTGGGGTCTCGTGGACGTGCTCGCCGGGGAGCATTCAGTTCGCCGTTATCGCTTACAAATTGGGCATGTGGCAGTCCGCGGAGCAGCTCTATCGCTGGGCCGAACGGGTGCAGGAAGCCGGCGGCGGCTTCCTCGGCAGTTACGGCAGCGGTGCCGAGTACTCCGGTGATGAAGAAGTCAGCTGGGCGGTGAAGTATTTCTTGGATGCGACCCTGTGGCGGGTGAAGACGAGCTTCAACGCGGAAACCGCGCTCCATCCGGAGGTGGTGGAACCGAGCGACCCGCGCTTGGTGATCCTACTCGCCCGTCTGGGGGAGGTCGGCAGTAGCCGCGTGCTTGATCTCGGATGCGGCAAAGGCCGCTTCGGCAAGCAGCTACTGTTCCAGCATCCCGGCTGCGCCCTCACCGGGGTCGATGCGTCGGAGGAAATGCTGCGCGGCGTTGCCGGGGCCTTTCCGGCACAGCGCGCTTCCATCCTGCGGCTGCCTTTCGAGCCTGACTCATTCCATGCCGCGTATGCGGTGGAGAGCTTCGAGCACGTGCTGAACCTAGAGGGAGCGTTCCGTGAGGTCCACCGCTGCCTCAAGCCCGGTGGCCGGCTGGTGGTCATCGACAAGAACGTGAGCAGTTTGGGCATTCTCGATCTCGCCCCCTGGGAGAAGTGGTTCGATCCCGCGCGGCTGCTGGAGATGGCCGAGTGCGCCGGCTTCGCGACGGTCGAGGCCAAGAATTTCGAACTTGCGCCGGGTAACGATTCACCGACCTTCTTCGCCGCGTCGTTCGAGAAGCGCGCAGCGGCGCGGAACGGCCAAGACGCCACCGGCCCCGGGCCGCGCGCGGGACTGCTTGCGCAGCAGTAGTGATGATATGAAGCTGCTGGTCATACCGCACGCCTATTCGTCGCACTTGGTCGTGCGCGAGATCGAGTTGGCGCGCTGCTGGGCGCGCTCGCACGAGGTGTACGTGGCGCGTCCTCCGGTCTTGAACGGGGCCCGCGGCCTGCTCGACAAACTGCGCTTCCACGCCGGTGCGCTGTGGACGAACATCGAGCCGTGGCCCGGCGGCTGGCACTGGCTCACCATGCCCGGATACTATCATCTGCCGGCGCTGCAGGGCGGAGTAACCAGCTGGGCAATTCGGTCGGTGCTCAAGCGTTTCCACTTCGATGCGGTCATCAACGCCTCCTATCTGGGGGACGCCGCGACGCCGGGATGCCTGGGCGCGGAAATACCGCCGGGAGGCTATCGCTACCTCTACGACCTGGTCGATGATCACGCCGGTGGCTGTCAGCTCTATGGCCACCCCGAAGAGGCGGAGCGCACCGACGATGTCATCCGCCGAGAGATCGCTAAGGCGGATCATGTGATCGCTGTTACCCCGTACCTGCGGGAGGTGTGTCGCGGCCGATACGGGAAGGACGCCACCGTGATCCCGAATGGCTTCCAGCCCCCGCCGATGCCCGTAGATGAGGCGAGGACGGCGCGCCTGCGGGCGGAACTTGGCCTGCACCCCGGTCGGGTCATCGGCTACATCGGCAGCCTCGACGGCTGGGTCGACGTGGATTTCATGGTGCGCGTGCTGCACCAGCTCCGTGAGCGCGACGGCACAGCGCAGCTGTTGATCGTGGGTGGGGGAGAGCGGCTGAGCGCGCTGCGCGCCCGCTACGCACGCGTGCCCGGTCTGATCTTCAGCGGCTGGGTGCCGCGCGAGCGTGTCGAGCACTACTTCCGCCTGATCGACCTCGGGCTGATCCCCTTTGCCGAAAACGCCCTCACCCACGCAGCGCTGCCGATCAAGGCGCTCGAGTACGGTGCCTACGGCAAGCCCGTCCTCGCATCCGCGCTCAGCGGCCTGCGCCAGCTCAACCTCTCTTGGGTGACGTGCAAGTCGATGGCCGTCAACGACTGGTGCCGCGAGATCAACGAGCGGCTAAGCCGGCGAAGCTCACCGCCGACACACAAGGAGTTGGCGGCGTACCGCTGGGACGCTCTCGCCAAGGCCATCGAGCGGCTGTTCTAACTCAAAGTGAACGAAAGGGCCGGGACGGCTTCCAATTGAGCCCCTCACCCCAGCCCTCTCTTCGCAAAAGGATGCGGGGAGAGGGATCGACATGCGAAGCGATGGCGGTCGGGCGATGGCGCCGAGACCGCCGTCGAGTTTCAGGTCAGTGAGCCGGTCGGGCTTGGCAAGAAAGCGCAATGTCCTGCTTCCAACAGCTCGCGCTACAAGCAGACATCTATGACCGCAAGGAAGCGGCGGGCCAACTCCTGAGCCCGCAGCTGGCGCCGCGCCTGGGTCGTTTTCCGGATCTGCTGCTCACCTACCGTGAACATGCTCGTCAGGCGCGCAAGATGAAGCTGCAGCCAGGGGCGCGGGTGCTGGAGCTCGGATGTTCGACCGGCACTTTCCTGCGCAGCCTGCAGCGCGAGTACGGCGTCGAAGCGCACGGCGTGGATGTCTCGCAGCGCAGCGTGAGTCATGCCCGGCGGTTGTGTCCTTCCGGTTACTGGTATCGCGCCAGCGCCACGGCGCTGCCGTTTCACGATCGCTCTTTCGACGCGGTGCTCGCGTTCGACGTGCTCGAGCACGTGGGTGATTATGCCTCGGTGCTACGGGCGCTGGCGCGCTTACTCCGCCCCGGCGGGCGAGTGCTGCTGCACGTGCCGGTGGCTGACATCGCCGGCAGCTGCGATGCCTTGTGGCAGCGCTATCGCAGCGAACGCTACCAGGCCGAACAGATCGAGGCGGGGCACTTCTCCGAGAACCTCGCCTCCAAGTCCGAACTGCTCGCTGCCTGCGCCGGGGCCGGGCTGCAGGTGGAAGGCGCCCGGCGCTTCAACGTCATGTTCCAGAATCTGTTCGATTATCGCAGCCGGCACCGGGTGCTCGGCCGGCTCTTCAACGGCTGGCGGCTGCCGTTCGCGCTTTATCACAGCCTGGTGGCACCGGTGGTCGAGCTGTTCACCGTCGTCCCGGACCGCGCGCTGGCGGGAGCGCTGGACATCGGCGCGTCGCTCTACGTGCACGCGCGGCGCTGCGGCTGAGTGCCCTGCGGCACAAGTATGGCAACCAATAGGCTCCTCTCGTTCGACTCATGCGAATCGGCATCATTGCTCACGATCTGACTCAGGCGGCCGTACGTGGCTGGTCGCGCTATGCCGCCGGGCTGGTGCGCGCGCTGGCTGCGACCGGCAGTGCCGAGGTCGTGCTGTTTGCGCGCCGGCCGCTTGCCCCGATCTACGACGACCTGCCGGGACGGCGCTGCATCTGGCCGGGGCGCCGGGAAGTCGTGTGGGAGCAGTGGGAGTTGCCACGGCGCGCGGCGGCCCGCGGAGTTGACGTGCTGCACGCGCCCTCGAACCGTGGCCTGTGTGCGTTCGCGCCGTGTCCCACGGTGGTCACGCGGCACGATGCCATCGAGCGCATGTTTGCGCCGGACTTCCCCGGCTCGCTGCGGAGTCGCCTGCGTCTGTACTACGCCGACGCCGTCGCGATGCGCCGCGCCTCCGCGATCGCCACGGTGTCGGAGACCTCTAAGCGGGACATCGTGAAGACTTGGAGCCTCGATGGCGCGCGCGTCGTGGTTGCGGGCGAAGGCATTGACGACCGGTTCTTCATGGGGGCCACGCGAGCAGAGCGCGAGCGAGTGCGCGGGTACTATGGCTTGGAGGGGCCGTATCTCCTCTATCTCGGCGGGATGGACCGCCGCAAGGACGTGGTTACGCTGGTCGACGCCTATGCCGCTTGGGGCCGGCGCGACATTCCCTGCCTCATCGCCGGCTCGACGCGAGGCGAGTCGCAGCCAGTCAACGAGCGCGTCGCCCGTTACGGCCTGGCGAGCTGCGTACGGGTGCTCGGCGAAATCGCTGAGGACGATGTGCGCGGTCTATACGCCGGCGCCGCCGCCTTTGCGTATCCTTCGCGCTACGAAGGTTTCGGCCTGCAAGCGGTCGAAGCGATGGCGATGGGCGTGCCGGCCGTCGTCTCCGACGGCGGCGCGCTGCCCGAGGTGGTGGGTGACGCCGCACTGGTGTTTCGCGCCGGTGACGCGAGCGCATTGGCGAATTGCCTGGATCGGCTCTTTGCTGACGAACAGCTGCGCTACCGCTTGATCGAGCGGGGCTGGCGGCGGGCCAGCCGCTTTCGTTGGGAACACGTCATTGCGCGATATCTGTCGCTCTACCGGAATCTGGGGGCGCAGCCCGCGCCGCAAGCGGCCAAGATCGTCGAGCGAGCGCCTTCGCGGGTGCGAACGGCAGCGATTGCGCCAACCAATGTGTTGCCGCGATAAAAGGCCAGCTGTGAAGATCCTAGTTCTTCTTCCCGACTCTCCCGATCCGTGGAGCAACACGGCAGCGCGCTATTACGGGCCGGTGTTGAAGGCGCTCGCGGAGTTGGGTCACGACCTAACCGTGCTCGCGGTACGGCGGCCCGGCGCCGACGGGCTAGAGTATTTCGGCCACACCACGATTCACTTCCGGTTCCTTGACCAGCCCGAGGCCAAGCCGTTTGTCGAGCGGAAACTCCGCAGTCTTTGGCGCGGCGGCTGGGAGCTGGCGGCGTCAGAGTTCGGACGAGCGGCGCGTCAGGAAGCGGCGCGAGACTACGACGTGATCCTGGCCGAGGAACCTGCGGCCGCGCGGGCGCTCGAGAACGACCCGCGCACCGTGCTCTCGCTTCTGTGTCTTCGCTACGTCGATCTGGAGGTTGGCGAAGGGGATGAAGCGGACATCGGCTGGCGAGAACAGCTCCAAGCACGCAGGGCGGAGTTGTCGACGTGCCGCCGGGTTCCGGTAATCCGCGTCGTCTCCGAGCGCCTTGAACGGCTGCTTCGTAATGAGAGCGTCGGCGGACTCATTCGGGTGATTCCCCTGTGCATCGACCCGGCGCTGTATGATTGGCAGCCCGCGCCGGCGGTCCCGACCGTGGGAGTTCTCGGGTCGATGTTCTGGCCGCCCAGTCGTCGGGCGGCCAGACACTTCCTCGAACATCTGGTGCCACGGATTCGTGCGGCGCAGCCCGGAGTACGGTTTGTGGTTGGAGGTTGGCAGGCGGAACACTATCTGCGGCATTTGGTGCGGGACAGTGACGTGGAAATCCTCGACAGTTTTCGCAGCCCGGCCGGGGCGTTCTCCCGGTTGAGCGTGCTGGTGTACGCGCCGCCCGTCGGCACCGGCATGAAAGTGAAGGTGCTGGAGGCAATGGCATACGGAGTTCCGGCGGTCGTCAACTCCGAAGGCTTCGAGGGGTTGGAGGCCGACCCTGACCCGCCGGTTCGGCTGGCGAACTCGGATGACGAGATTGTCGAGCAGGTCAGCGAGTTGCTCCAGGATCCCGCTGCGCGACGCCGCGCTGCCGAGGAAGGGCGTCGTTGTGTCGACCGATCCTTCTGCCCGGAGGCCGTCGCGAGGGCGCTGATTGGGCTGTTCCACGAGCGGGACGATGGCCGGGTCGGCAGACACGCCCGCGGAGTCGCCGGTCTGGGTGAAAGATCGGGAGATCGGGTAGTGCTGCCCTTACACCGCCAATAGTTCCGACGACGCGCAGTAGCCACCATGCAACCCCGCGCTCTTGCCCGGCACATCCTCGTAGCTGTTTGCTGCGGAGCCATCGCGAATCTCGCTTGGTGGGCTGTCGATGGGCTTGGTGCCCCGCTGTTCTGGGACGATACCGCCACGGTCGATTGCGCGCGCGACCTCGCTGCGCACCCGCTGCCGTCGCCCGAGTGGGGCTATGTCCTGGCGACGGGCACCCACCCGCCCTACGCGTACATCGTCCATTGGCTGATCTACTACCTGTGGCCAGCTCACTTCGTCGGTCTAGCACACGCTTGGCAACTGCTGATGCTAGCAGTCCTCTGCGGGGCTGCCTTTTATGTCTGTGAAGCCACCAGCGGTCGAGCCAGCGCTATCCTGGCCCTGGGCCTGTTCGCGTCGTGGCCGATCGTGCCGGCGGCTGCCCGCCAGATCGTCAACGACTTGCCCGTTGCCACCTTCGGGCTGCTGGCGTTGGTGTTGTGGTGGCGTGGCCATCGGCGTTGGGCGGTGGTGTGCTACGGAGTGGCGTGCTCTTTGAAGCTGACGGGGGTCGGCTTCTTGCCCGCGATGTTGTGGCTGAACCGTCGCCATCCCGCCGCGCATCCCCGCCGGGTTGCCTTGATCATGGGCGCGCTCAGTCTGCTGCCGGTGTTACCGATACTCGTCGGCCTGTTACAGGGGAACCCGAGCCCGAATATCGGCACCTACCAGCGCAGCTTGAGCGCCTCAGCAACTACGCTTTGGGGCCTAGTCAGACTGCCGGTAGTCGGCGCGCTGCGCCATCTTCTCGAGCTGTGTGTCTATGATGGGCGATGGGCACTATCGCTGGCTATCGTATTCCCTCTAGCCGGCTGGCTCCGCGCCGGAAGAGGAAGCCAGGGGGGCGCGTCTGCCGGCGCCGGCGGGCGTGAGCAGAGGCAGGTCATTGTTCAGCCTCTTGCCCTGGCGATGATCGGAGTCCTGTTCGTCGCAACGGTGTTTGGGGCAGTGAGCCTGCAGCGCTACTTGGTGCCACTGGCGATGCCCGTGGCGTGGCTGACCGCGCTGTGGCTGCTCCAGAGCCGGTCGTCGGTTTCTGCTTTGTGCGCGGCGGCCGCGATCGTGCAAGGGGTTTTGATATCGCACGATCTGGCCCCCGGGCTATACGGTTACGAAACCAAGATCGCCGCTAAGATCCCGGGCTTCGGCCGTGGAATCGACAGCAAGCCGGCATGGATGAAAGAATTCGTCGAGACCCAAGGGGAAGCGATCAAGTTCCTGCAAGCGAACGGGAGCGCGGCAAGTATCGGCGCCGACTGGCCGGCGCATTTCGCTCTCAGCGAGCCGGCGTTCGGCTACGTCGAGACGGCGTTGGATGTGCAGTGGTGGAAACCGGGCGAGCCTACCGGTGGGCTGGAGATCGTGTGGGTGGACGTGTGGAAGAGCGGTCTTGTCCCCGTGGAGCACGAATGGCGGCGGGAGTTCGGCCGGCGCTATCCGGTGGTTCTCTTCGGACTCAGAAACGGCAGCCTAACGGAGCGCGTACAAGCGGAGGAACGCACATGAAACTGGTCATCTTCTGTGGCGGTCTTGGCACCAGGTTGCGAGAAGAGACGGAATTTCGGCCCAAGCCCTTGGTCGATATCGGTGGGCGCCCGATTCTCTGGCACATCATGAAACTCTACGCCCACTACGGGTTTCACGAATTCATTCTCGCTCTGGGTTACCGCGGCAACATGATCAAGCAGTACTTCCTCAACTACGAGGCGATGAACAACGACTTCACCATTTGCCTCGGGCGCCACAACACCGTCAATTACCACGGTGCCCACAACGAGCAGGACTTCTTGCTGACGCTGGCTGATACCGGCGCCCACACGATGACAGGGGGGCGCTTGCGGCGGCTGCAGGGGTACGTCCATGACAGCACATTCATGGTGACCTACGGCGACGGGGTTGCCGATCTCGATGTCCGGGCACTCCTCGACTTTCATCGTGCCCATGGCCGCATGGCCACCGTGACTACGGTTCGTCCGACCTCGCGCTTCGGCGTAGTCGACACCGACGCGGCGAGTCGCGTCTTGTCTTTCAAAGAGAAGCCAGACGTGGACGGCTGGGTCAGTGCTGGCTTCTTTGTCTTCGAGCGCGGCGTGTTCGACTACCTCGGCGGCGATGACTGCGTGTTGGAGCAACAGCCGCTGGAGCAGCTGGCGCGGGAAGAACAACTCATGGCCTATCGCCACGACGGCTTCTTCTACGCGATGGATACCTATCGCGAGTACCAGTACCTCAATGAACTGTGGAGCAGCGGCAAGGCCCCGTGGGCGGTGTGGTCCTCCGCCCCACGACTGCGTTGGACAGCCGAATGGAACAGTGTCTCCCAGACCAGCAGGCTCCAATGAATAGTGCGTTCTGGACCGATCGTCCAACCCTGGTCACCGGCGCAACCGGCTTGCTCGGCAGCTGGTTGGTCCGCCGGCTGCTCGCGGCCGGGGCTCAGGTGGTCTGTGTCATTCGCGATTGGGTGCCGCAATCCGAGCTGGTGCGCAGCAATTTCCTCGACAGCGCGACGGTCGTGCGCGGCGACGTCTGCGACCAGGTCCTTCTCGAACGGGCGTTGGGTGAATACGAGATCGACACCGTCTTTCACCTCGCGGCACAAACCATTGTCACGATCGCGAACCGCAACCCCGTCTCCACCTTTGCCAGCAACATTCAGGGGACCTGGGCACTCCTGGAGGCGTGCCGGCGCAGTGCCACTGTCGGGCGCGTGGTTGTAGCCTCGTCGGACAAGGCATACGGCGACAGCAAGGAGCTGCCGTACACTGAGGACGCCCCACTGCAGGGCCGGCACCCGTACGATGTGAGCAAGTCGTGCGCGGATTTGATCGCCCAAAGCTACGCCGTGACCTATCGCCTCCCGGTCGTGATCACGCGCTGTGGCAATCTATATGGAGGCGGCGACCTCAACTGGAACCGCATCGTTCCGGGCACGATTCGCTCGCTCCTGCGCGGCGAGCGGCCGGTCATCCGCTCAGACGGTAAACAGGTGCGGGACTATTTCTACGTGGAGGATGCAACGGCGGCGTACATGCTGCTGGCGGAGCGGTTCGCCACCAGCCCAGATCTGGCCGGCTTGGCGTTCAATTTCTCCAACGAGCTGCAGCTCACGGTGCTGGAGCTGGTGCAGCGGATCCAATCATCGCTGGCCTCCGGTCTCGAACCGCTGATTCGCAACCAGGCCAGCAACGAGATCCCCCGCCAGTATCTCAGCGCGGCCAGGGCCCGTGAGCTGCTCGGATGGACGCCGCTGTTCACCCTCGATCAGGGCCTGGATGCCACCATCGACTGGTATCGACGATTCTTCGGCGACACGGGGCAGCAGCAGGCGCCGGCGGCACAACCGGCACGGACACTGCGCAGCAGCGCCCACCAACGGTCATTCGCAGGCGCCGATTCGCGGAGCGCGTCCGCTCGGCATGAGCGCAATCCCGATGCTCGAGACAACTGAAGTCACCTGGTGCGAGGTCTGCGGCGGCGCCGGCCTGATCTCGGTGTTGGATCTCGGTAGCCATCCCCTGTGCGACGATCTGGTTCGGGTCGGCGACGCACGCCTCTGCCGGGAGTACCCCATCGAGATACTCTTTTGCGAGCGCTGCGCCACCGCGCATCAGCGCTTCCAGGTGCCTAATCGCGAGCTGTTCCGGAAGTCGTATCACTACCGATCGCGTTTTACCGCGGACGTGCTGCGAGGAATGGAGGCGCTGGTGGAGTCCTGCGAACGGCAGCTCGGGCCGCTGAACGGCAAGCTCGTGCTGGACATCGGTTGTAACGACAGCAGCCTGCTGGATGTCTTTGCGCGCAAAGGATGCCGGACAATCGGCATCGAGCCGACCGGCGCCTGTGCCGACGGGCTCAATCGCGGTCACCAGCTTTACAACGCGTTCTTCACCGAGGAGTCGGCTGAGGTCATTCTCCGAGATCATGGCTGTCCTGATATTATTACGTTCACAAACGTCTTTGCTCATATCGAGAACTTGCCCGGCGTTATTCGCGCGTTGAAGATGCTGATGTCTGCCAAGACCGTTCTTGTCATCGAGAACCACTATCTCGGAGCCATTCTCGATCGTAGCCAGTTTGACACCTTCTACCACGAGCATCCCCGGACCTACAGCGTGTGCTCATTCTTGCACATCGCCAGGAGCTTGGAGAGCGGCGTGGGCGCAGTAGAGTTCCCGTCCCGCTACGGTGGCAACATCCGAGTCTTCATGGGGCAACGATTTCCGGACCGGATCGGCCCCGCAGTGGCCGCGGCGCTGGCGAACGAGGCGTCGTTCGTCCAGCGCTTTGCTGACCTGCGGGCGAACGCGTCGAGCTGGAGGACCATCGCCGGCCGGCGCCTGGTGTATCTGGTCGCTAAGCACGGGCCGCTTTCCGCGAAGGCGTTTCCCGGCCGGGCGGCGATTCTTGTCAAGATGCTGGCGCTAGACGAGGCTTCGATCGCCGTCGTCTATGAGAAGCCCGGATCGATGAAGATCGGGCATTATCTGCCGGGTACGAGGATACCTATTCGATCAGATGAGGAGTTGTTTGCGCTCGCAACCAAGCCGCCGATCATCCTCAATCTGGCATGGCACATCTCAGGCGAGATCAGGCAGTATCTGAGCGAGCACCGGTATCGGGGAGAGGTCGTCGACATCTTGGATCCCAGCGATCTTCCCATCGACCCGGCTTCGAGACGGCCGCCGCGCACCCCGCTGGATCTGAGCGGGGTTGATGAGCGCTCTGACTTGGCAAGTCCACCGTCTCTCAGCAGGAGGTAGCCTTGTTTACGATTGTCGGGTCAGGATTCGGGCTCTACGGCTATCTTCCCGCCTTGGTCGACGGCCTCGGCCTGCCGGTGCTGCTACCGCGGAGCTATGAGCCGAAGGTGCTGGCTAGGCCCGAGCTGCGTGGATACTTGGACGCCATCCGCTGGGCTCCGGATGCGGAGGCGGCCCTAGCGGCCGCGAGCGGCGTCGTCATCGCCACGCGGCCAGCCGTCCAACGACAGATCGTTGCTGAGTGTTCGCGTCGTCCGGCGCTCGGGACCTTAGTTCTGGAGAAGCCGCTTGCTGTGCACCCGCGCGCGGCGGATGAAATCCTCGACCAGCTCCGCCGATCTGGGAAGGCCTTCCGATTGGGCTATACGTTCTTGGAGACGGACTGGGCACGGAGCCTGATTGAGCGAAAAGAACTCGGGGGCCCCTCATGCTGCCTGCGTATCGCCTGGCGCTTTATGGCGCACCACTTCGCTCACGACGTCGCCAGCTGGAAGCGTCGTGCGTCAGAGGGCGGGGGAGTGGTGCGTTTTTTCGGTGTTCACGTCGTCGCGCTCCTTGCCCGACTAGGCTACGTCGAGGTCGGCGACTCCTCAGTCTATGGCCGGACACGCGAGGAGCTGGAGAAGTGGGAGGCAATGTTTTCGGGTCCGGGGTTGCCAACCTGCGTCGTGCAGCTCGATAGCAGATCGGTGGAACGCTGTTTCGTGATCGAGCTTGAATCCGGCGGGGTAAGCCGGCGGCTGGTGGACCTGGGCGACCCGTTTGCAATGGCCCTCCCAACGGGGCCGGCGGTTACGCTCGACCGTCGGGTCGCCGTCCTGAAACGACTGCTCGGGACGTTCCGGGCGGAAGATGCCAGTGCGTTTTACCAGCTCTACTCGCGAGTGAACTGGCTCTGGGCGAAGGCGGAGGCCGTATCCGCTTTTTGCCCCACCGACCTCGGCTCGGGCCGACAACTCAATGAGCAGCAGCGAGTTCCTGGAACCTTGCAGTGAAAGCAAGAGCTGTCGGTCTCACATTTTGGGGGTAATCGCGACATGGCCAAGACCATCAGCATAGTGACGCCGTGCTTCAACGAGGAGGCATCGATTCGCGAGTGCTACGACGAAGTCAAGCGGGTCATGGACGCGGAACTAGGTGATTACAAGCGAGAGCACATTTTCTGTGACAACTCGTCGACCGACCGCACGCTCCAGATACTGCGCGAGATCGCAGCGACGGACGCCAGCGTAAAGGTGATCGTGAATGCGCGCAACTTCGGGATCCTGCGGAGCAACTACAATGGCGTCATGAGCGCCACCGGCGATGCGGTGATCCTGTTCATGCCGGCGGACTTGCAGGACCCGCCCGAGCTCATCGCCACTTTCGTGCGTTATTGGGAAGCCGGCAACGAGATCGTCTACGGCATCCGCGCCCAGCGGGAAGAGAGCCTGCTGATGCGCAGCAGCCGGCGGCTGTACTACCAGCTGCTGAGCCGGCTCTCGTACGTCAATTACCCGCCCAACGTCGGCGACTTTCAGCTGGTCGACCGCCGCGTCATCGAAGCGATGAGAAGGATCGAAGACGCGCAGCCGTTCATGCGCATGATGCCGTTTGAGGTCGGCTTTCGCGCCGTTGGCGTGCCCTACACCTGGCGCGCGCGCAAGCACGGCGTCTCGCGCAACGGGTTCACTCAGCTCATCGACCAGGGCCTGAACGGGCTGATGAGCTTCAGTCACGCACCGGTACGGATGGCCCTGCTGGCTGGCTGCCTAATCTCCGGCATGAGTCTGCTATACACGGCTACTATCCTGGTCATGACCCTGCTTGGCCTGGTGCACAGCCAGGCGGGAGTGCCGACCGTGATCATTGCGATCTTCTTCTTTGGTGGAGTCCAATTGCTGTTTCTCGGCGTGATCGGGGAGTACATCCTGGCGATTTTCAATCAGGTCCGCCGCCGCCCAATCGTGTTCGAGAAGGAGCGCATCAACTTCGAACGCAGCCCGCAACAGTGGCCGGACGAGTCCCGGCTAAACCGCTTCTTGAGCGGCAGTGCGGTAGCCTCTGGCGCCGAGCCCGGGAGCTGGCCCGCTCGGGGTGCGGGCGGGCGGCGCCTGCGCCGGTGGCCCGCTGCGCCGTCATCGTAGCGAGAGGCACGGCATTATCTTGCGTCACCGCGGCCGCGCGGACGGCCGCTGGCGCTGCGCACACAACGAGCCGAGGAGGTCTTATGCGATTTCTGATCACAGGTGGTGCCGGGTTCATCGGCAGTCACCTCGCGGAGTACCTACTGGGTGCCGGCGAGTCGGTGGTGGTGCTGGACAACCTTTCCACCGGCCGCTTCGACAATATCCGCCACCTCGTCGGCCAGCCGTCGTTCAGCTACTTCATCGGCTCGGTCGAGGATCCGGCGCTCCTCACTGAGGCTGGACGCCAGTGCGATGCGATCTTTCACCTGGCGGCGGCGGTCGGTGTTGAGTTGATCGTGCGCGACCCGGTGGGAACGATCGAGACCAACATCAACGGAACGGAAGCGGTGCTGCGGTTCGCGGTGCGCTATGGCAAGCGGGTGCTGGTAACCTCTTCGTCGGAGGTGTACGGCAAGACGGCCAAGCTCCCGTTTCGGGAAGAGGACGATGTGACCTACGGCGCGACCTCGCGGCCGCGCTGGGCTTATGCGATTTCCAAGGCGGTCGATGAATTCCTCGTACGCGCCTACGTCGAGTCGAAAGGTCTGCCCGGGATCGTCGCGCGATTGTTCAACACCGTCGGACCACGGCAAGTGGGCCACTACGGCATGGTCATCCCGCGCTTTGTCGACCAGGCGTTGCGCGGCGGGCCGCTGCTGGTCTACGGCGACGGCCGGCAAACGCGCTGTTTCGCCCACGTCGCCGATATCGTCGCCGCGCTCTACGAGCTGATCCGCTTGCCGCAGCTCAACGCCGAGATCGTCAACCTCGGGGGCAAGGAGCGCGTCTCGATCCGACACCTGGCCGAGCGCGTGCGCGATCGAGTGAATCCGCGCCTCGATATCCAGCACGTGCCGTACGAGAGTGTCTTTGGCGCCTCCTTCGAAGACATGCGCGACCGCGACCCTGACCTGCAACGTGCGCGCAAGCTCATCGGCTATGCCCCCCGTTATGACCTCAACCGAATCCTCGATGACGTTATCGGCGACCGCCGGCGCGAACGCCAAGCCGCTTGAGCTCGAGCCGCCGGCGGTAATTGGCGCGCCCGCCGGCACGGCGGACAGCGGTTGGGAACACACCGCGTGTGCCGTTTGCGAGACGCAAAGCGCAGAAGCGGTGCTCGTGCTGCCACATTCCGATGCCCCACGCGGCTGGACGGCAATTGTGCGCTGTACGCGCTGCGGGCTGCAGCGCCTTGATCCGCGGCCGGGAGCAGCGATGATCAACCGCTACTACGAAGACGACTACGGCGCCTATGCCGGGCGCCGGCGCGGGCGCGTGAAGCAGGCGTTGTGGGAGCTGCTGCGGGACGTTTCCTCGACAGCGCCCGGGTGGGGCGAGCACTTGCGCCCGTTGCGCCCGCTCGCCCGCCGGCTCGCCGCCGCGGTCTTCGACATCAATGTTCCACTCGAGGGTGCGCAGCCACTACGCGTGTTGGACGTCGGCTGCGGCTACGGCGATGTGCTGCGCTACCTTCAGTCGCGTGGCTGTCTGGTGCAGGGCGTGGATTTCGACCCGCGTGCGGCGGCGCACGGGTTGCAGCACGGCACCCCAATCCACATCGGGCGGATGCAGGACCTGGGGTTGCCGCCGGACTCGGTCGATGTGGCGATCTTGTGCCACAGCCTAGAGCATCTTCCCGAGCCCGCACAAACCGTGGCAGCTCTGAGCCGGGTCGTGAAACCGGGCGGGCGCGTGCACATTGCCGTACCCAACGGACGAGCAGTGGGCTTGCAGCAAGAAGGGGAGGGGTGGGGCGCCTTGTTCCTCCCGATTCATTTCTGGTTCTTCGATGCTGCTGCTCTTACCGCTCTCCTTGGCAAGCATGGCTTCAGAGTGGCCTCGGTTGGCTACGCCACGCTGTGGCGGAATCACTGGCAGCTGTGGCGCTCCCGCGTGCGCGGGAGCGGGCGTGCTGCGGTTGCACTTCAGGCATGGCGTTTCTGCCTCCGCTCCCTCTGCGATCGAGAGGGGGGCGATGTCGTGCGGGTTACGGCGGTGAAACTGGTCTCAGCAGCAGGCGGCGTGTGCGCCGTCTGAGGGCGAGTTGCGGTGATGAGCGCCAATTACTTCGGTTTGGCTGCAGACGCATACACCTGGGCGCTCGCCGGCGCTCTCGGCGTTGGCTGGGCTGCGAGCCTGAGATTGTGCCCCGCCTGGCGCCGCGCCGGTCTCTGGGCCGTGCCGATGTCGCTGTTCGGCTGTGTCTGGCTCGGTTTCGGCGTCGATTTTGTCCTGCGCTTCGCCATCCTCGCTTACGACAGTGTTACGTTCGGCAACGCGACCTACCGGCTCGCCAATCGTCCGGCGCGCGTCATCAACGATACGCTGCTGCTGACCGTGGGCTTTTGGATGAGCCTGTGCATCGGCTTTGCCTGCGGAGTGCGCCGCCGGAGCAGCGGGCCGTACCGCGCCCTCACCGCCGTCGCGCCGCCCGCTGCAATGTCATCTGCGCCGGCAGTAACCGTGGCGGCTTCGCTCTGCCTGCTGCTGGCGTATGGCCCGATCGAAACGGTCGCCGCCTTGTTTACCCCCCTGGTCACGGTTGGGCGGCTGTGGACGGTCCCCGCTACGCTGGTGTGGTGGGAGTATCTGCACACGGGCAAAGGCTCGACGCTGCGCTGGCTGGTGTTGCTGCCGGGCGTGTTGCACGCCTGGTTCAGCCCGTATCGCGAGCACCTGGTGCTCATTGTGCTGGTGCCGTTCCTAGCCGCCGTCTTCGCCGGCAGACGCTTTCGGCTCTCTACGCTAGCACTGGCGACAGCGATCTTGCTCGTGGTCAGCACCGCGCTCATCGAGGTCGGGCGGGAGCTGGCCTGGAGCGGCAAGAACATGGAGACTGCGCTCAGCGACACCGGTTGGAACCGCTGGGGCGAGGATCCCGAGTTATCGCCATGGGTCAAGGTGGTGCGGCGCTTTCATGGGCTGGACTCCTTCTTGTTGACGGTCGATCTTGTGCCGAGTGCATTCGAGCACTCCGATAGAGAGGTCTTTCTGAGCTCTCTTACGCGCGGCCTAGTGCCGCGGCTCCTCAATCCGGAGAAGGAAGGCAGCACGCGCGCGCTGGATTTCTCTCAGTCGATCTGGGTGGAAGACGGCGCTGGATCGCCCGCCGCGATCGCGCCCTCGATGCCCGGCGATCTCTACGAGGCGGGCGGGCCCCTCTACGTCCTGCTCGGGGGCTTACTCTGGGGATTGGTCGTAGGGCTCTGTGACGGCTGGAACAAACACACGCCGCCACGGATAGCGGCTGTGGTCACGGCGGTGTTCGCCTCCTCGTGCGCCTTCAGTAGTGAGCGGGACTTCGCCCACACGGTCTCTACGCTGATTCAGACGCACCTGGTCATGATTGCCGTGGCTTTGGCCATGATCGGCAGGACGCAGATCCAGCGGCTGCGCTCCGGTGCGCGCGCTCCCACGGTAGTTCAATCCGGCCGGCTCGGCGCTTGAAGGGGTGCGACGCTTATCCGCGGGGCAGGCGCCTAAGGCGCGGAGGCAAGTGCTGCGAGTTCACGGGATGACGGCGGGATCGTGAGGCCTGGAATTACCGGACGTGAGTTGACCCCTGTGCTCGAGATGATGGGGGCGTCGAGGTCGTAGTGGCGAAGACAGGGCGCATTCAAGCGGTGGATGCACTGCGCGGTATCGCGGCCATTTCCGTGGCTTGGTTCCACTTTACCCAGAATGGGGGGATGCTTGGAGACGGTTGGGTGAAGGCCATAAGCGCCTACGGCTGGCTCGGCGTCGAGGTGTTCTTCGTCATTTCCGGATTCATTCTGCCGCACGCCTTACACCAAGGAAGCTACAAGTTGCGAGACTATCCGCGTTTCATCGCCCGCCGGCTGATTCGTCTCGAGCCCCCTTACCTCGCTTCGCTCGCCGTCGCCATCGCGCTCGGCTACGCCACCAACCTGGTTCCAGGTTTCCGCGGCCGGCAGTTCGAGACCTCGGCGAGCGACGTGCTGCTGCACGTCGGTTACTTGGCGCCGCTCTTCGGCGTTGAGTGGATCGTTCCAGCGTATTGGTCGCTCGCGATCGAGTTCCAGTATTATCTGCTGATCGGCCTCGTGTTTCCGGCGATCTCACACACACGGCCCATTGTCCGGGTGGCGGGGTTCGCGTTCCTGAGCGCACTGTGCGTGACGGTCCCCTCCCAGTTGTGCGTATCGCATTGGATACCGCTGTTCGCGCTCGGGATCATCGTCTACCAGTTGCGTGTCGGGCTTCTCCCACCGCGCATCTTCCCGGCCGTGTTGGCGATCGCGGCGTGCGCCGCATGGTTGAAGCTCGGGATCCTGGTGGCGCTTGTGGGCACGGCCTCGGCCGTCGCAATCGCGTACTTGCAGCTGCGTAGCCCGTTGGCCTGCTGGCTCGGCGACGTGTCCTACTCTCTGTACCTGCTCCATGTTCCTTTGGGTGAGCGAGTGGCGCTGGCTAGCCGGCGGATTGCCAATGCCCACGGGATCGCGGCCTCGGTCGTCGCGTTGCTCGTGTCACTCGCGGGCGCCTACTTGCTGAATCGGTTGGTAGAAGAGCCCGCTCAGCGTGCGGCCGCCGGCCTCCGCTATGCCGGCGGTGGCGGCAGATACTCAGCAGGACAGACCGCCTCTGACTCGCCTGCGGTTCTGCAGCACGGGTGAAATCGCCGCGCTGCCGCTGCCTGCATGATCCGTTCTGCAATGGGTGCGAAACACTCCCAGTCCGGCGGCGTGAGCCGCCGAGTATTGTACGCGCAATATGCGGCCTCCGGAGGATATCCGCCGCTGCTTCACAGCGCGCGGATGCTGGTCCGGAGCGGTTGGGAAGTCAGGTGTCTTGCGGTCGGAGCCTATGGCACGGAGCGTTTGCGGTTGGAAGGTGACGCGGGAATACAGGTCACCGAACTACAGTACTGTCCACCCGGCTGGTGGCAGAAGCTTCACTACCTCGCGTTTTGCTTCCGGACTATTCTCATGACGTGCGTGTGGCGCCCCAGTTGGCTCTACGCTTCGGACTTGTTGGCATGTCCCGCAGCACTGGTGGCCAGTTACCTGCCACCCCTCCGGGTGATCTATCACGAGCACGACTCACCCAATGGCAGCGAGCGATCAATCCTGCTGCGGGCCTGCCTCTGGACCCGGCGCCAGCTGGCGCGGCGGGCGGAACTGTGCATCTTGCCGAACCAGCGGCGGGCGGAAGTGTTTGCGCACACCACCGGCCGCCGCCAAGCGGCGGTGGTGTGGAATTGCCCCCTACGCAGCGACGTCCCCGCGGCGCCGCTCGCGCCGCACGGTGCGAGCAGTGATGGATTGTTGCTGTACTTCCACGGGTCGGTGAATCCAGTACGCCTCCCCGAAGCGACACTGACTGCACTCGCCAACACTCCGCGGTGCGTAAGACTCCGAGTCGTCGGGTACGAGACGATTGGGCATACCGGTTATGTTGCCAGGCTCCAGGAGGTAACGCGCGAACTGGGAATTTCAGACCGCGTGGAATTCCTGGGTGCGGTTCCGCGCGAGCGGCTGTTTGGCTTGGCGTCGGAGTGTCATGTGGGGCTGGCCTTCATGCCGACCGCGTCAAACGACGTAAACCACCGGCACATGGCTGGAGCGTCCAACAAGCCGTTCGAGTATCTCGCTTGCGGCCTCGCGCTGCTGGTGTCCGATCTGCCGGACTGGCGGGAATGTTACGTTGAGCCGGGATACGGCCGGGCGTGCGATCCGCAAAACCCGAGGAGTGTGGCGGAGGCGCTGCGTTGGTTCCTGGCGCACCAGGGCGAGACGCGAGCGATGGGGCAGCGCGGTCGCGAGAGAATTCTGGCGGAGTGGAACTACGAAAGGGAGTTTGCCGCGGTCATGCAGCGGATGAACGATGGGGCACGCCCGTGATGGCGTCACGCAGGCGGCCAACGCCGTCGTGCTAGCGTACGTCGCACCGGCGACCCTGCCGTTGGATCACTGTCAGTGTTCGAGGAACGCACGATGTCGAACAGGCGGGTCTTGTTGATTGGCCCATTCGGCCCCGGACAGCTCCCGGAGAGCTTTGCCCGCGCCTTCGAGCGGCTGGGCTACGAGGTGTTCCGCTTCGACTCCGACCGCGCCTACTTCGAGGCGGGGCCCGGGCCAGGCAATCGCTTCGTCCGCCGCCTGCTGCGCCGCGTGTTATGGGAGCGGATGAACCGCAGCACGTGCGAGATCATCCGCTGTGTGCGGCCGCGGTTCGTGCTGACGGTGAAGGGCACCTACCTGCACGCCGAGACCGTTGCCCGGGTGCGGCGAGAGCTGGGCGTGCCGTTCGTGAACTACTACGCCGACAATCCCTATTGTGGCGTGCCGTGGAATCCTCGCAAGTCATCCACCCAACGGCGCGATCTAATCGCAGTCCTGCGCGAGTACACGCAAGTCTGGATCTGGGAGCGCGGCATGGCTCAGCGCTTGGTCACCGACGGGGTGGCGGCGGGCTACTTGCCGTTTGCCGTCGATCCGGAGATCTCACGACCGCTGACCCCGGCGGCTTGTGCCGAATGCGGCACACGTCACGAAGTGATCTTTATCGGCCAGCACTGCGAGAAACGCCAAGCGCACATCGGCGCAGTACGCCAGCACTCCGTGGCACTGTGGGGAAGTCGTTGGCAGCGCGCAGCAGCAGCCCTCAACGGGCAAGCGCGCATTCACCAGGGAGCGGTATTCGGCGCCGATTGCGCCGCGCTTTACTCGAGCGCGGCCCTGGCGCTGAACGTCGTGGACGACCTCAACATGCCCGGACACAACATGCGCACCTTCGAGATCACCGGCAGCGGCGGCCTCATGCTGTCGACCTACACGGCCGAGCAAGCCGAGTTCTTTCCCGAAGATCAAGCAGCGCTCTACTACCGCGAGCCGGCGGAGATCGATGACAAGATCGAGCGGATCCGGGGCGACCGGCCTTGGGCCGCACGGCTACGAAAGAACGCGCTCGCGCTCGCTGCCGGCCACCAGTACACCGAGCGCGCGCAAACGATTGCCGCCAATCTATGACGATGACGCCTGCGGCAGGAAATATCCTGGTATTCGTCAACAGCCCGGCGGGTACTGCGCTGAGTGAGCGCGGGTTGCAAGTCGCGCGTGCGGCCGCGCCGGCGAAGGTCCTGCACCGAGAGCAAGGCCGTCTCAAGGCCATCGCCGGGTTCTGCGGCGCGGTTGCCCGCGAACGACCCGAGACCGTTTACGGCATCGATAACGCGCTCGCGGTCGTCTGCGGTGCCCTGGTCGGTCGCCTCCTGTGGGGCAGCCAGTTCATCCTCGACAGCGGAGATGCGGTTGGTCCACTGCGGGCAAAGCTGGCGCGGGGTAACCTGATCGGCGGCACGCTGGGATCGCTGCTGGAGAAGACCGGTTACCTTCTCGCCACAACCGTCGTAGCCCGATCCTCAGGCCTTGCCGAGCGAGTGCGCTCGCTCAGCCGCAAGCCCGTAGTGGTGATACCGGACGGGTTCGATAGCGCGCAGCTGCCCGCCGCGAATGGCGATGAGAGCAGGCGCCGGTGGGGATGGAGCGCGGCGCACCTGGTCGTGGGCGTAATTGGTTCTGCCGTGTGGAACGAGCGCCTGAACTGGTGCTACGGCCGCGATGTCATCGAGGCGGTTGCGCGAACGAAACGAGACGAGGTGCGCGGCGCCCTGATCGTGCGCGGGAACGGCGTGCCGCGATTGCGCGAGCTGGCGGCGCAGCTGGGCGTGGCGGACCGCGTCGTCTTCGAAACCCCGTTCGACGGCTACGCGGTTTACGAACAGATTCGCGGCTTCGATGTCGGCCTGTCGACGCAGACCAACGACGCGGTCGGCCAGTGCCGAACCAGCGGCAAGCTGGTGCAATATCTCGCGGCCGGCGTCTACATCCTCGCCAGCCGCGTCGGGGAAGCCGCCCGCGTACTGCCGGATGCCATGACCGTCCCGTACGAAGGCGCCTGGGACGAGCAGTACTTCGCCAGGTTGGCGCAGCGCATCGATGGCTTGCCGGCCCGTCCCGCTCGTCCCGCGCTGCGTCAGCTCGCTGCCGCCGTCAACCACAGCCTGAGTGAGCGCTTCGAGTACGCCGGCTTGAGACTACGCTGGGGCGAGCTGCTACGCGCGCCCAAATGGCCGCTCGAGGCGGCTGCGGACAGCCCCTTCAGCCCCATTGGCAGCGGCGGCAAGGAACCTGCCTGAGCTAACTTGCATGTGCGGCATCGCAGGAATCCTCGGCGGGGGCGCAGGCGCCCGCGAACAGGTTGGCGTCATGGTCAACGCCCTGGTGCACCGCGGCCCCGACGGGGAAGGCTCCTTCAGCGACCCCTGGGTGGCACTCGGCATGCGGCGGCTGGCCATCATCGACGTGGCCGGCGGACAACAACCGCAATCGAACGAGAACGGCGCTGTCTGGATCGTGTTCAACGGAGAGATTTACAACCACGCCGAGTTGCGCGGCGAGCTGGTGACGCACGGGCACGTCTTTCGCACCGGTAGTGATACCGAGGTCATCGTCCACGGCTACGAGCAGTGGGGCATTGACGGCTGCCTCGAACGTCTGCGCGGCATGTTCGCCCTACTGCTTTGGGATGCGCCGCGGCGGGAGCTCTTCGCCGCCCGCGATCGGCTGGGGATCAAGCCCTTGTACTACACGCAAGTGGGCCGGCAGTGGTTCTTCGCCTCCGAGATCAAGGCCCTGCTCGCCTGTGCCGGCGTGCCACGCGCGGTCAACAGCAACGCCATCGCTCCCTATCTCCTGCGCCAGTACGTGCCGGCACCGGAGACCTTCTTCGAAGGGATCAACAAGCTGCTTCCTGGACATTACCTGCGACTGGACCCGAGCGGGGCACCGTCGCTGCGGCCGTTCTGGTGTCTTTCGTTCGGCGGCGGCCAGGATGGGCCTGCTTTTGGCGCCGCCGCTGCCGCCTTGCGCCAGCAGGTGATTGAGGCGGTGCAGTCACACCTGGTTAGTGACGTGCCCGTTGGCTGTCTGCTTTCCGGCGGCCTCGACTCGGCGATTGTCACGGCGGTCATGGCTCAGCTCAACCGGCAGCCGGTGCGGACCTACACCGTCGGATTCCCCGAAGTGCCGGCGCTCGACGAGCGCCGCTATGCGCGCCTGGTCGCTACCCAGTACCGGACGAAGCACACGGAGCTAGAGGTGTCGCTCGCTGCCGCCGATCTCCTTCGCCGGGTGGCTTCGCACCTCGACGAGCCGCTGGCGGACGCCGCCGCACTGCCGACTTATGCAATCTGTAACGCGGCGCGCCAGCACGTCACCGTGCTGCTGACCGGCGAAGGGGGTGACGAGCTGTTCGCGGGCTATCCGCGGTACTGGCTCAGCCGGATTGCCGACCGGCTTTGCCGGCTTCCCGCTCGCCCCCGGCAGGCCGTGCTTGGGGCATTGGCCGCGCTCATGCCCGATGGGCGCGCTCGCAATGCCTGGCGCAAGCTGGCGTATGCTGCTGACGACCCGCTGGCTCGCAATGCCTTGTGGACGGGCGTGTTCTCTCCCGCCGAGGTGGCGCACTTGCGGGGCGGTCAGGAACCCGCTGTTCTGGCTGATCCAGATAGCCCCGCTTGGCCCTACTGCAACGACACGCCACCGCGAGATGGGCTGCATCGCCTGTTGTACTGGGACCTGCGCCAGTGGCTCGTCGATGACGTATTGATGAAGGTGGACAAGATGAGCATGGCCGCCTCGGTCGAGGCCCGCGTGCCTTTCCTTGATCACCGTTTGGTCGAGTACGCCGCGCAGCTGGCCCCCGAGTACAAGCTGCGCCGGGGGCGCGGTAAGGCCGTGCTGCGCGCGGCGTTCCGCGATTGGCTGCCGGCGGAAACCGCGGCTCGCGGCAAGACCGCTTTTCGCTTGCCGCTGGACGAGTGGTTCCGAGCCGATCTTGGCCGTTGGCTTGCCCAGGTGGCGAGCGCCGGCGGCTCCTTTTGCCGCAGCTTCCTCGACCACCGTGCCGTTGAGGGCATGATCGCGGATCACGTGATGGGAGCGGCCGCCAACGGGCAACGGTTGTGGACGCTGCTGTGCGCTGAGCTCTGGTACGCTCAATGGTTTGGCCCACAACGGCGGGCTGACGAAAGCCGAGCCGGTGCCCAGCGGGAGCGCGGGGTGTTGGTCGTGGCCGATCTACCGTGCGAGCGCTGGCCCAGCATGGATCGGTATGCGCAGGCGTTGCTGGGGCATCTTGACGGCGTCGGGCGCGATTACGTGGTGTCGGCCGCACCGGTCAACGGCCACAACGGGGCCGCCCCCGTGAGCGCACCGCGGCGCTACTGGAACCGGCTGGTGGCTTACCCGTCCAGTCTGCGCGGCTACCGGCCCGATGCAGTTCACGTCCTCGATCATACTTACGCCCACATCCTGGCGCGCTTTCCCGGCTGCCCGAGCCTGCTGACCATCCACGACCTCTGGCCTTTGCGCCGCGAGCGGCAGCGCTCCGCTCGCCAACTCGTCCTTGACGAGCTGACCCGCCGGATGGTTGAGGGAATGCGCGCCGCCACGCTCCTGTGTGCCGACTCCGGCTTTTCCAAGCGCGAAGCGTGCGCGCTCGCGGGCATACCGCCGGAGCGCGTTCGTGTCATACCGCTTGGGCTTGACGGCGCATTCCTTACACTCATAGCGGCTGCGCGCGTGCAGGAATTTGCCCAGCGGGTGTTTGCGGCGGCGGCGCCGCGCCTGCTGCACGTCGGGAGCTGCGACGCTCGCAAGAACATCGAGGGGTTGCTGCATATTGTCGCTGAGCTTCGCCGAATCAGCCCGCGGACGCGCCTGTTGCAGATCGGCGGCCGGTTCTCAGCCGCGCAGCTGCTTCTGATCGCGCAGTTGCAGCTTGAGGGGGTGGTGCAGCAGCATCCGCAGGTGAGCGAGCAGGATCTCCTGTTGGCCTACCGCGCCGCGGACGCGCTACTCCTGCCCAGTTTGTACGAGGGCTTCGGTTTCCCCGTGCTCGAAGCGCAGGCAGCCGGTCTGCCCGTGCTCTGCAGCAACCGCGCTTCGCTGCCGGAGGTCGCCGGGGACGGCGCAGTGATCCTCGATCCGGAGCAGCCAAGTACGTGGGTCGCCGCCATGCTCGATCTCCTCGAAAGTCGGGACCGGCGTGAACGTCTGGTTGATTGCGGCCTCGGCAACGCGCGCCAGTACACCTGGCAGCGCACGGCCGCCGCCGTGGCCTCGCTCTATGAAGAACTTCTCAATCACTGAGACATCCGCCGTCGAGCCGCCGATGTCCAAACCCGCCGGCGGCTGCCGCGTAACGGTGATGTCGCCCGGTGCGGAACTCGGCGGTGCGGAGAGAAGCTTGCTGGCGTTTCTGCAAGCCAGCGGGGCGTACGGGCTTGAGACCTCGGTCATCCTGCCGCGCGGCGGGGCCTTGGCGCTGGCGCTGGCGTCGCAAGGGCGGCAAGGAAGGGTCGTGCAGCCGCCGCGGGCACTGCTGCGGCAATCTCGGCATCTACATCCGGTCAGCCTGGCGATGGCGACGCTGTTGCCGGTAGCGGTACCGCGCTATCTGGCACGGCTGGCGGCGGCAATCCGCGCCGAAGCTCCGGACGTGCTCTATTCCAACGGCGTCAAGGCGCACTTGCTGGCAAGCGCGCTCGGACCGTGGCTCGGCGTGCCGGTGGTGTGGCACGTGCGCGACTTCCTCGATGGGCCGCTGCTGACGCGCCTTGCGGACAAAGTGCCACAGCGGGTGATCGCGAATTCCGAAGCCGTGGCTGCGCACCTGTCTCGGGGCATGCGCCAGCCGCACAAGGTCTGCGCCATCCACAACGCCGTCGATTTGAACGAGTTCTCGCCGGCCGGGCGGTCTAGCAGTGCGGCAATGCGTTACCCGGCCCCCTATCGTGTCGGGCTGCCCGCGGTGCTGGCGCGCTGGAAGGGCCAGCTCCTGTTCCTCGATGCCGTCGAGCGCATCCGCCAGCACTGCCCCGGCACCCTGTTCTTCATCATCGGCGGCAGCATCTACGACACCACCAGCGAATGGGGCTATGAACGCGAGTTGCGGGGCGAGATCGCCCGCCGCCGGCTGGATGAAGTGGTTGTTATCACCGGCTTCCAACGCGACATGGCGCCATGGTACCGCGCGCTGGACGTCTGCGTGCACGCCTCGACTCGACCCGAGCCGTTCGGCCGCACGGTGATGGAAGCGATGGCCTGCGGCCGCGCGCTGGTGGCGGCCCGTGCCGGTGGAATTCCCGAGTTGGTTAGCCATGGACAAAATGGTCTCCTCTATCCCATGGGCGACGCCCGCGCCCTCGCCGATGCCGTGGTCATGCTCTTGAGCAATCCGCGCGAGCGGCTCCGCTTGGGTGTGGCGGCGAGAGCGGCGGCCGTCGAGCGCTTCTCACCCGAACGCTACGCGGCCAGCATTGCTTCAGTGCTACGGGCGGCA
The DNA here is from genome assembly GCA_016210005.1 of Deltaproteobacteria bacterium. Classification (NCBI taxonomy): domain Bacteria; kingdom Pseudomonadati; phylum Myxococcota; class Myxococcia; species Deltaproteobacteria bacterium. Next base: position 63,451 of record JACQVA010000012.1, read on the forward strand.
GCGGATAGTAAGACCAGGTGTGTGTACAACGGATTAGACAGATCGAACGGATTCTGCGGAGAGACCCGGGCGCGGATCTCACCGGATCTCAGAGGATCCGAACGCTCCGGTCAATCCGCCTAATCCGTTCAATCCGTTGTAGCATCACCGCCAAGGCGTAGGATGCACCGGCAACTGCACCAGTATCACCCGATCATCGGCTATCACTTCGTCCCGGGAGTGAAGGCCCGCGTGGAGCACGAGGGCGGGGGCTATCTCGTGCGGGTCAACCAGGCCGGCTTTCGTTGCGACCACGAGTTCGTGCCGCACAAGCGGCCCGGTACGTTTCGCGTCCTGCTGTTCGGTGACTCCTACACCGCCGGTGACGGGGTGAGCAACCGCTATCGTTACGGCAACCTCATGGAGCGCGCCATTGCGGACCTCGAGGTCTACAACTTCGGTCTCTCAGGGACCGGAACCGATCAGCAGTACCTGATCTTCCGTCAGATGGCGGCGGACATCGAGCATGATCTCATCGTCATCAGCGTGTTCGTCGAAAACATCCGCCGGGTGACGGCCCGTTACCGCCCCTGGGTCACTCACGACGGCGAGGTGTTGGTCTTCTTCAAGCCGTACTTCCAGATCGACGACGATGGTCACCTGCGGCTGCACCACGTGCCGGTGCCGAAAGGCCCGATTCGTCCCGCAGTGCTGCCGCGCAGCGAGTGGCGTCACTTCGATCAGGGCGGCCGGCTGACGTGGCTGCGCGATACGGTCAATCGGCTGGGGCCGGGCGCCAAGGATCTGGTGCAGCGTCTAACCCGCTATCAACCGTTGCCGGCATACGGCCAGAGCAACAGCCCAGCCTGGCAGTTGATGAAGCGCATTCTCGCGCAATGGATCACCGAGGCAACCGTGCCGGTGGTGATCTGCCCGATACCGCTGTCCCAGCACATCGACGAGACCGCCTCCGCCGCCTCGTACCGGGCGCGCTTCGGCGAGCTACACGGTCCGCCCCTTGTCACGGTGCACGATCCCTTGCCGGCCTTTCATCACTTCAGCCGCAGTGAGCGCAGCCAGTTGCGTTTTCGCCAGGATCCGCACTTCACCGCCGCCGGCCACCGCGTGCTGGCCGAATCCCTCGGCGCTGTAGTGCACTCGTTCATTGGCCAGGAGATCCAGTGTCGGCCATCGTTCTCGGCATCTCGGCTTTTTACCACGACTCCGCCGCCGCCATTGTGAGAGACGGCAGGATCGTTGCCGCGGCGCAGGAGGAGCGCTTCTCGCGCAAGAAGCACGACCCGCGCTTTCCCCGCCACGCGGTCAACTACTGTCTGGAAGAGGCCTTCGTCGAGCCGGAGCGGCTGACCGCGGTGGTCTTCTATGACAACCCGCTGCTGACGTTCGACCGGGTTCTCAAAACCCTGCTGAGCGTGGCGCCCAAGGGACGAGACCAGTGGGTGCAGGCCGCGCGCTCGATGTTGGGAGTGAAGCTGTTTGTGGCGCGTCACATCCGCCGGTGCCTCAACGTCGATGTCCCCGTCCTGTTCACGCGCCATCATCTCGCCCATGCCGCCTCGGCGTTCTATCCCTCGCCGTTCGCGCGGGCGGCGATTCTGACGCTGGATGGCGTCGGAGAGTGGGCGACCGGCAGCATTGCCGTGGGTGCGGGGGAAACCATCCGAACGTTGAAGGAGACTTGCTTCCCTCACTCACTCGGCCTGCTTTACAGCGCCTTCACCTATTTCTGCGGCTTCAAGGTGAACTCGGGCGAGTACAAGCTCATGGGCCTGGCGCCCTACGGCACGCCACGTTACGCGGACCTGATTCGCGAGCATCTCATTGCGGTGAAGCCCGACGGCTCGTTCCGGCTCAACCTCGATTACTTCGGCTATCTCGACAGCGACGTGATGACCAACGAGCGATTCGCCGCTCTTTTCGGCGGGCCGCCGCGCCGGCGCGAGACGCGCATCACACGGCGAGAGATGGATCTGGCGGCCTCGGTGCAGCAGGTCACGGAAGAGGTGGTGCTGCGCATGGCTGGCCACGCCCGGGAGCTCACCGGCATGCGCGACCTCTGTTTGGCCGGCGGGGTGGCCCTCAACTGTGTGGCCAACGGGCGCTTGTTGCGCGAGGGCGTGTTCGAGCGCATCTGGATTCAGCCGGCCGCGGGTGATGCCGGCGGCGCTCTGGGGGCGGCTCTCGCGGCTACACACCAGCGCTTCGGGGTGCCGCGCCAAGTTCCCGCTGGCGGGCGCGACGCGCAGCAGGGCAGCTACCTCGGCCCCGCTTACTCGCCCGCGGAAGTGCGCGCCTTCCTGGATTGGAACGGATACCCGTACGAAGCCGTCAAAGACGTCCCACTGCGCGCCGAACGGATTGCCCGCGCTCTCGACGACGGCAAGGTTGTCGGCTTCTTTTCCGGGCGGGCCGAATTCGGCCCGCGCGCCTTGGGTGCTCGCTCCATTCTCGGTGACCCGCGCCGGCCCGAGACGCAGGTGCAGATGAACCTCAAGATCAAGTACCGCGAATCCTTTCGCCCTTTTGCCCCGTCGGTGCTGGCTGAGCGCTGTCAGGAGTACTTCGAGCTCGACCGCGATAGCCCTTACATGTTGCTGGTCGCCCCGGTGCGCCGCGAGCGCCGGCGAGCCGTGAACGGCACCGGCGTCAGCACCGGCGATGACGACCTGCTCGCGGTCGTGCGGCAGGCGCGCAGCGATGTTCCGGCGGTGACTCACGTCGATCACAGCGCGCGCGTGCACACGGTCGAGCGCGCCGTCCATCCCGACTTTCACGCGGTTGTCAGCGCCTTCGCCCAGCGCACGGGCTGCGGCGTGCTGGTCAATACCTCGTTCAACGTGCGTGGCGAACCGATCGTGTGCACGCCCGAGGACGCCTACCGCTGCTTCATGCGCACGGAGATGGATATGCTCGTGTTGGAGGATTGCCTGCTTTACAAGGAACAGCAGCCGCCGGCGCCCGCCGACGGCCAGTGGCAGCAACGCTATGAACTCGACTGATGAGCGGGCGCTGCGCAAGTTCTTCGCCAAAACCCTGGTGCCGGTGGCCGCCTCACTCCGTGCTCGCGGCGTCCAGCTGCTACTGCTCGCGCCGGAACCCGAGCTGGCTTCTTGGTACGCGGATGCAGAGCGCGGCGCGCCGGACTTCAGCGAGATTGAAGCGGGTGATTGCGAGCGCCAGTTGCGCGCGCTGTGGCAGCGTCAGGGTCTGCCCGAGTTGGCCTTGCTGGCGGCTGAGCTGATGCGCCTGGCCCGAGACTTAGAATTCGACGATGAGCAGGCGGCTGACGTATCACCATTCATCTACACCATGTACTGAAGGCAGCGAGCGGTAGCCCGAGCTATGAATAACACTCCCGTGAACGGCCGGCGCCGGCTCCGGGTGCTGCACGTGGGTAAGTACTACCCGCCGCACGCCGGCGGAATCGAGACCCACCTCTCTGCCCTCTGTGGCGGGTTGCGGCGGCTGGTGGACGTCGAGATCATGGTCGCGAGCGAAGACGGCACCAGCCGCGAAGAGGCCGTCGACGGCGTGCCCGTGACCCGGGTTGCCACCATGATGGATGTCGCTTCCGCGCCGGTGTGCCCGGGCATGGTCCGCGGTATTCGCGCCACACAGGCGGATATCATTCATCTCCATCTGCCGAACCCGGCCGCCGTCCTCGCCTACCTGGCCAGCGGCCGGAACCTCCCCTTGGTGGCCTCGTATCACAGCGACATCGTGCGCCAGAAAGTTCTCGGGCGCGGCTTCGCTCCGTTCCTGCAGCGCTTCCTGCGGCGCTGCGTGGCCATAATCGTAGCCTCGCCCAATTACCTCGACAGCTCTCCGGTCCTGCAGCGCCACCGCCAGCGCTGCCGCGTGATTCCGTACGGAATCGCCGGTGCCGACTTCCGGGAGAGCGATGAGCGGCAGGTGGACGGTATTAGGCAGCGCTACGGCTCCCCGCTCATCCTCAGCGTCGGGCGTCTCGTCTATTACAAAGGGCTGCCCTACTTGATCCGCGCCATGGGCCAGGTGGGGGCGCGGCTGCTCATCGTCGGCGACGGCCCGCTGCGTGCCATCCTCGAGCAAGAGGCCGCGGCCCTCGAGGTCAGCGACCGAGTGATCTTCCTCGGCCCCGTGCCCGATGTGCGTCCGTACTACCACGCCGCCGACGTCTTCGTGCTGGCGTCGGTGGCGCGCAGTGAGGCGTTCGGCATCGTGCAGTTGGAAGCGATGGCGAGCGGAGTGCCGGTGGTCAACACCTGGCTGAAATCCGGCGTGCCGTTCGTATCCCGCAACGGCCGCACTGGGCTGACGGTGCCGCCGGAAGATCCCGATGCGCTCGCTGATGCCATTAATCTGCTGCTCGCTGACAAAGAACTGCGCGCGCGCTGTGGCGCGGCGGCGCGGCGCCGAGTGCAGGAAGACTTCAGCGTCGAGACCATGGTCGAGCGCACGGCGCAGCTCTACCGCGAGGTACTCGCCGCCCAGCCGGCGTGCGACGCCTCAGCCGTCGTAGAATCGTGAGGTAGGCCTGGTGTTGAAGTACATCGTACTCGGCGTGACCGCGGTAACCTTCGCGCTCTTGATTACCCCCGGGATACGAGCGCTGGCGTTGCGGCTCGGAGCCGTAGACGAGCCCGGCGGACGCCATGTCCACCACCAGCCGGTCCCGCGCCTGGGCGGGCTCGCCGTGCTCGGCGCGCTCGCCGGCGCGCTGGCTGTCGGGCGTGCCGTAGACCTCCTGTTCTTCGACGTCTTCGTAGGCTACGGCTGGGGCTGGGCCTGGCTGCTCCCCGGGGCGTTGGTCGTGGTAGCGACCGGAGTGGTTGACGACGTGCGCAGCCTGGGCCCGTTGGCGAAGCTGTGCTGCCAGATAATTGCCGGGGCGATTGCGCTGGCCGGCGGCTACGCCATCAGCGCAGTGAGCAACCCCTTCGGCGGCGGGCCGATCGCGCTGGGCTGGTTGGCCGCGCCCGTCACACTGCTGTGGGTGGTTGGCATCACCAATGCCTTCAACCTGATTGATGGTCTCGACGGTTTGGCGGCCGGGGTCGCATTGATCGCTTCGGCTACGCTATTCGTGATGTCAGTTGCCGGCGGCCGCATCGAGGTGGCGCTGTTGTCAGTGGCACTGGCGGGAGCGCTGGCCGGCTTCTTGTACTACAACTTCAACCCGGCCTCGATCTTCCTCGGCGACTGCGGCAGTTTGCTGCTCGGCTATCTGCTGGCCACCCTGTCGATCCGGGCCTCGCACAAGGGCGCGACCGCGGTCGTCATCTTGGTGCCCATCCTGACCTTGGGCTTGCCGATCATGGATACGCTGCTGGCGATGCTGCGCCGGCTCCTGGGTGCCCTGCGCGTGGTGCAGTCGGACCGCTCGCGCAACGAGTACCGCTTCCTGGTCATCGGCTCGGCCTCGATCTTCCGCGCCGATCGCGAGCATATCCATCACCGGCTGTTAGCGCTGGGGTTGACCCATCGGCGGGCGGTGCTGGTGCTCTACGGTGCTTGCCTGCTCCTGGCGGGCGCCGCGCTGCTGCTGGTGCTGACGTCTGGGGCCAACACCACGGTGGTAGGCCTGGTCGTGGCCGCGGCCATGTTTGCCGGCATCCGTAAGCTCGGCTACCACGAGATCGAAATCGTGCGCCGGGGCACGCTCCTGCCGCTGTTCGAGCTGCCGGTGTTCAACCGGCGCCTGTTCCATGCCTTGGTCGACGGCGGGTTCGTCGGGGCGGCGTACTTGGGGGCTTTCTTTCTGGTGTCTCCCAACGGTCTGTCGCCCAGTGCCCGCGCTTACGCGCTGTTGAGCCTGGCCGCGGTGGCGGCGGTGAAGTTGATCGCGCTTGCCTACAGCGGCGTTTACGAGCGTAGCTATCGCCACCCAAGCGCCGGCGACGTGATGGCGTTGCTTAAGAGCGTCATGGCAGCCCAAGCGGCGGCGATCGCCATGCTGGTGCTCTGCTACGGGGTGCCCGAGCACGCGCTGGCACTGCTCGTGCTCGACTCGTACCTGACGGCAACCTTGGTGGTCGGGGCGCGGTTGTTGTTCTGGCTGCTCGAATTCGCCGCTCGCAGTCAGCGCGCGGCGCCGGCATCGCCGGTGCTGATATATGGTGCCGGCTCGGGCGGCAGCTCGCTGCTGCGGGAGATCGTCCAGAACCCGGCACTGGGCCTGCATCCGGTTGGGTTTGCTGACGACCTACCGAGCCTTTGGGGGCGCCAGGTCAACGGCGTTCCGGTGCTTGGTGGTAGCGACCGGCTTGCCGAAATGATTCGGCAACACCGTGTACAGCAAGTGATCGTCGCCAGCCCCAAGATCGCCCCCGAGCGCGTCCAAGCCGCGGCTGCGGCTTGCCGACTCTGTGGCGCGCAGCTGCGCCAGTTCCGCATGACCCTTGAACCCGCCTCGCCCGCCGTAGCACTGTTAGCCGCCTCTCTAGTCACACCAAGTGAGCGCGCGCCTTCGTACCAACAAGCCGGACGATGAACATGTCCGACAGCTTGCCCGCCCGACGTCCTGCCTGATTAGCCTGCCCGTGGCCGTTGCGGCCGACTCCCTCCATAGTTGACCCTACGAGACTCGGTGATTGTTGCTCCCTGGCGGTAGTGTGTCTTGGTGCCGTTCGGCACCAGGGGCGTTGGCTCACGCGGAGACGCGGAGTCGCCGAGACCAGGCCAGTCCCTCCGCGAACGCGGCACTGGGCCCGGACTTCGCTAACAGCCGATTGATCGGATGGAACGGAGTTCACGGGGAAAAGAGGGCCGCGAGGCGATCCGAGTCCGCCCAATCCGCTTAATCAGTTGCAAGCCTTCGGGCGGCCACGCGAGCAGCGCGGGTGCGCGACAAATTTGTGGGTAACGTGGTTCGGTGTTATGGCCGTCATTCCCGCGAAAGCGGGCCGTCATTCCCGCGAAAGCGGGATCCAGTTTGGCGTTTGGCGCTATGGACAAGCAGTTCTGCGTTTACATCCTGGCCAGCAAACGGAACGGCACGCTCTACATTGGGTTGACCTCACAGCTGGCAACGCGGGTGTGGCAGCATAAGAGCAAGGTAGTGGAGGGTTTTTCGGCCAAAGTACGGCGTTGACAAGCTGGTCTACTACGAAGCGCACGGCTGCGCAGAGACCGCAATCGTGCGGGAGAAGCAGCTGAAGAAGTGGCGCCGCGCCTGGCAGATGACAAATTGCGTCCCTTTCGGCCATGGGCCTCGGCCTGACTGTACACAGTACTGTCAGACTGGTGAGGATTTGCCCGGTCGGCTGCACGTTACCCACAGATTTGTCGCGCACCCCCCGCAAAGCGGCAAGGCCCGGCCGCGTTGACCGCGCCGGCGCCCTGGGCTACAGCCGCGCCTCAGGCCTCGGCATGCGGATCAGCGGTTTCTCCTTCGTGCGCAACGCCATCGATCTTTACTACCCGGTAGTGGAGTCAATCCGCTCGATCCTGCCGATTTGCGACGAGTTCGTGATCGCCGCCGGCGACTCCAGCGACGGCACCACCGAGCTGCTGCGCTCGCTCAACGAGCCCAAGCTCAAGATCATCGACACGGTGTGGGAGCGCAGCCAGTTCAAGCGTGGCGCCACCAACGCCTATCAGAGCAACCTCGCGCTCGACGCCTGCACCGGCGACTGGTGTTTCTACGTCCAAGCCGACGAAGTCGTCCACGAACGCTACTTGCCGGGCTTGCTCGAGCGCATGCGCAGCTACCTCGACGATGGCCGCGTCGAGGGCTTGCTGTTCGACTACGTCCACTTCTTCGCCGACTACGACCACTACCACACCTCGCACACCTGGTATCGCCGCGAGGTCCGGATCGTACGCAACCGCATCGGCGCCCGGTCGTGGAAAAGCGCGCAAGGGTTTCGCAAGCACGACGGCAGCAAGTTGCACGTGGCCCACGCCGGCGCGGCGATTTACCACTACGGCTGGGTTCGCCCGCCCAAGCAGATGACGCGCAAGCGCATCGCCTTCGTCACCATTCATGAAGGCGCCGAGACCGCGCAGGACAAGTTCCCCGATGCCAACCAGAGCTTCGACTTCGGCCTGCTCAAGGGGCGCACCCGCTTCACCGCTACCCACCCGGCGGTGATGGCAGCACGCATCGCGCAGAAGAACTGGACCGTCGCACCCAGTGCCGCCTCGACGCAGCGCCACGACCGGCTTTCCGAACGCCTGCTCACCTTCGCCGAGCAGCGCCTGCTCGGCTTCAAGATCGGCGAGCACCGCAACTACATCCTGCTACCGGCGTGACCCCTCGCTTCTCACCGTTCGAGTTCGCGCCCATCAGCCCCAGGTCAGCGCCGGTGCAGGATCAGGCCGACGACGGTGAAGATGATCCGCACAGTGTCGAGAAACGGGCGGTAATGGCTGAGACGCTGCTCCGGTGGTGGGTAGTACACGGCGACCGGCAGCGAGCGGATCGGTATGCCCGCGCGCACGGCGCGAATCAGCACCTCGGTTTCAAAGGCGAAGTGGCCGGCACGCGCGCCGAGGGCGAGGGCGGCAGGCAGCGGATAGATGCGCAGGCCCGACTGCGTGTCCGGCAGCGCTTGCCCGCAGGCGATTTCCACCCAGCGATTGGCGAAGCGGTTACCGAACAAGCGCAACCCCGGCACTGTGCCGGCGGCGATCCGGCGTGCCCCGATGACCAGAGCCCGCGGTTCCGCTTGCGACGCCTGCAGCAGCGCGGGGATCTCCTCGGCCAGATGCTGTCCGTCGCCATCCATTGTGAGCACGTGCGTCACGCCGCCTCGCGCCAGCAGCTGCAGCCCGGTTTGCAGCGCCGCCCCTTTGCCGCGGTTGGTCGAATGCTGGACGACCTCGGCGCCGCCGGCCCTGGCCCGCGCTGCGGTCTCGTCACTGGAGCCGTCGTCGACCACCAGCACCGCGGCAACGAATCGGCCCGCCCCGCGCACCACCTCACCGATGGTACGCTCGCAGTTGAACGCCGGAATCAGCACCGCCACGTCCGCCATCGCCCCCACCGTGATGCGGCCGCCCGCGACTGTCAACCGGCTCGGAGTTACGGCCGGCACCCCGCACCGAGTTCCGGTTTCGTGCTTTCGAGCTAAGGAGGGTTACAACGGGAACAGATCAAACGCATTGGGCGGATTCGGAATCGGATGAGTACCGGGTAAGCACCATTCGCGAATGCCGATGCTGAAGCCTTGGCGTGCTCCGATCCGTAGAATCCGTTCAATCCGTTTAATCCGTTGCGAGAATCCTTTCCGCGGCCCGCAACCAGCTTAATCCGTTGCAAGAGCCCCAGTTACGAGCCGCTGCGCACGGCCCGCACGTAATAGCGGAGGGTCTTGTCGTAGAGGTTGACCACGCCGTAGTTGAGGTCCACGCTCCAGGTGTAGTCGGGGAGTTCGGCCATTGGGGTGGACGTCCAGTAGAAGTCCGACACCGTGCAGCTGCAAGCTGTAATCGTGCAGCCCGGGGCGCACGCCATGTTGAAGATGGGATCGATGGCGGGGGCCCAGAGCGTGTGATCGACCAAGCCTTGCAGCTCGGCGGCGCTTGGTAGCCGCCAGTCGCAGTGCCCCGCAAAGCACGGCTCGCGATTCAAGGTCGCCAGGAAAACGGTGAACGCGGTGCCGTTCGGATCATAGGGAGAACCGGCAGTCCAGGTGTAAGTGTTGTCCTTGTTGTGGATGGAGGCGTCGTCGCTCTTCTTCTCCCACTGCAGGCCAGTCCTGCTGTCGGTGATCGTCCCGTCGCCGTTGTCGAGGAAACGCGCCCCCGGTGCCGGGCAGTCGTTCAAGGCGTTGTTCACCGCGGTGACCAGCTCATCGATCGTGACCTGGCCGTCGTAGTTGAAGTCCCCCTGGCATTGGTCGCATTGAGCTTGGCTGCGCCCGGGCCAGAGCGCCAGCAGGACGGTGGCAATCACCACGATGGTTGCACGCATTTTGGGGCCTCCTCCGAGGTTGTGTTGGAACGCCGCCGATAGCTGTTGGCGAGCCGGTCGAGCGAAGGCAGTCGAGCTGACCTCACTCCACCGCGACGGCGGCATCTTCGATGATGATGTCGTACTTGTAGCCGTAGCCGAAGTCCTTGTTGGTACTGAGCGTACCACGCACCAGCACAGTGTTGCCGACCGCGGCAGTAGCGCTGGTGGTGACGGTGAGATCGTTGGTGCCGGCGCCGCCGGTTCCATCCTGCACGTGAAGCCAGTTCTTACCCATGACCTGAGCGGTGAACTTGGCCACCTTGCCACGAGTGACGACCTCGGAGCCGGCGAGGGCGGCCTTGTTGGCGAACAGCTCGGCTACGGTGTGGCCACCCTCTGCTTTCTTGAGGTTCGAGAGATCGAGTGCTGCGGGTGCGGCGCCCTGGCCTGGCGCAGCGTGCGCTGCCGCGCCGTGCGCCGCTGCCGGTTGCGACGCGCTGCGGCCGGCCACCTGGACGGCGGCGACGAAATAGACCACGTCGAATGTTCTTCCTAGGGTCTTGCTCTCGAAGTCATGCATCGGGGCACCCGCCGGCACCACCACCTGGTCGCCGACGGCGACCGCGAATTTCGGCGCCGCCGCCCAGATCTTCTTGCCGCCGTCATCGACCTGGACGTAGGTGTAACCGCCGGCATCCATCGTCTCGACCACTTTGCCGCTGGTGCTCGCCGCGGCCGCAGGCGCCGCCCCGGCGGGTGGTGCAGCCGGCTGGGCTAGCGCCGGTTGCGTGTAGGTAATGCGTGCAACCAGCACGAGGCTTACGCCGGCGGCGACGGTCGCGTGTGTCAGGCGTCTCACAGTTATTCCTCCCAAGTCCATGATCTCGGACCTATACCAGGTGTGCATGCGGCAAGACAGGGCGAGGACGCGGCCGCCTTCGCGGCCGCCCTTGCCCTGCCTCCATCCTATTCTTCAGTTCGCGCGGTCCGTCACTGCCCGAACCCCTTCATGTACTGAACCACCGCCTTGATCTGGTCGACGCTCAGCTTGGATGCCGGCATGGTGGCGGCCATCCCGACGGCCTTGCCGCCTTCTTTCGAGACCTTGACGATATCGTCGTCGCTCTTGCCCTTGATCGCAGTCGCCAAGTCCTTGGGCGCAGGCTTCAGAATCTTCGCCGCCGGACCGTCCCCCTTGCCGCCGGGGCCGTGGCATGAGGCGCAGTTCTTGTCGTACAGCGCCTTGCCGTCTTCGGCGGCACCTGCGGTCGCCGCCACTAGGCCGGTCAGCAAACAGCCCGCTGCGGCCGTCGCCACGCTCTTGAACAGTATCCGTGTCTTCATCGTTCCTCCGTTCCCTTCTGCATTCCCAAGCTGCCCGTTGGTTAGTCGAGTTACCTCACCGGCGTTCTCGCGAGACGGACGCCGGGCGGAGCACGGACCGAGGTCATGGTCGGCGGCGCAAGCAGTCGCTCGGTCATAAATGACGGCCGCCGGCGGCGGATGGCTGGTGAGGAGTGGGCGCGGTGGTGAGGCGGCCGCGCAGCGAATCGCGGCCGGCGTGCGCGTGTACCGCCGCGAATTGGCCGGTCAGGATCGGGATGGCGATGCGGCAGAGCACGGTGAACACCAGAAAACCGGTCGAGAAGATGCCGGCGCCGATGCGGAGCTCGTGCAGTGTCGGCGTGTATTCGTAAATCTCACCGAGGGTGTCGGGTGTGAATGCCGGCATCACCAGCCCCATCCCCTTCTCGATGTACACGCTGGCATAGATGAGCAGACAACCCAAGTTCAGCGTCACCACGTTGCGGCGCGTGGCCGGAAAGAGGAACAACAGGAAGGCGCTGATCCCGCAGCAGACGAATGCCCAGGCATAGGGCACCAGTGCGTGGTGTCCGTGGATACCGGTGAACAGATACTGGAAATGGATCAAGTGCTCGGTGGCCGAGTAGTACTCCTTGAAGATTTCCGCGCCCAGCAGGAACAGGTTGATGAACATGGCGTAAGCCATCAGCTCGGCTACCTTCCAGATGGCGGCGTCCTTGATCGCGATGTTGGTGGTGCGCTGGAGGATTTGGAATAGCACGAGCATGACCGCCGGCCCGGAGCAGAACGCCGAGCACAAGAAGCGCGGTGCCAGAATCGAGGCGTTCCAATAGGGGCGCCCCGGCAACCCGGCGTAAATGAAGGCCGTGACGGTGTGGATGCCGACCGCGGCCGGGATCGAGAACAGCACCAGCGGTACCACCAGGCGCTGGTTGTAGGAGCGCCCCTGCATGCCGCGATAAAGTATGTGCGTGACGATCACCAGGTTGAGCACCAGGTAAATGTTCAGCACCACTACGTCCCAGGCGAGCACCGAGCTCGGGAAGTTCATGTGGCCGATGACGGGGATGAGGTGCCAGAAGCGGTCGGGCCGGCCCATGTCCACCACCACGAACAGCAGGCACATGACAATGGCGCTGATCGCGAGAATCTCGCCCAGCAGGGCCACCTCCTTGATCGGCCCCCAATGATAAATGTAAGCGGGGATGACGAGAACGACTGCGGCGGCGGCGACGCCGACCAGGAAGGTGAAGTTGCCGATGTAGAACGCCCACGACACCTGGTCGCGCATGTTGGTCACGATCAGGCCGCTGTTGAACTGATCGATGTACGCCAGCACGCCCCACACGATCAGCGCCACCAGAAATCCGACCCACAGCCAGTAAGCCTTGCCGCCGCGAAGGACGAAGCGAGCGCTGGTTGCGATGAACTGCAGTGGTCCCATGTGCCCTCGCTAGATGCCGTAGAAGTAATAGAACTTGGGCTCGGTCTTGAGTTCGGCCTTGAGCACGAAGACGCGCTTCTCGCGCAGGATGCGCGCGATCTCGCTCTCGGGATCAAGCAGGTTGCCGAACTTGCGGGCGCCGACGGGGCAGATCTCGACGCAGGCGGGGTAGCGGCCGGCGCGCACGCGCTGGATGCAGAACGTGCACTTCTCGACCACGCCGCGCGGACGCGGCCGGTTGCCGAGCACGTGCATGTTCGGATTCAACTCGGCGGCCGGCACCTCCGGCTCGCCCCAGTTGAAATGGCGCGCGCCGTACGGGCAGGCCGACATGCAACAGCGGCAGCCGATGCACCAGTCGTAGTCGATGACCACGATGCCGTCGGGCTCCTGCCAGGTGGCGCCGACCGGGCAGACCCGTGTGCACTGCGGCGTGCGGCACTGCTGGCAGGCCACCGGCAAGTAGAAGTGCTCGGGGTCGGGCACTTGCTCGGGGTTGTAGTACGGGTTCGCCGCCTCGAAATCGATGCCCTTCTTCTTCTCCATTTCGAGCACGCGGATCCACTGGATCTGGGGATTGCGCGACTGGTTGTTTTCTTTGACGCAGGCGTAAACGCAACGCCGGCAGCCAATACAGCGCGAGAGATCGAGGGCATATCCGAAGACCACGCCCGGCTGCGCCGGGAGAGCCGAGACCTGCACCTGTGTGCCGAAGCGCTTGGCGTAGTCGGCGTGCAACCTACCGAGGCGCGCCTCGACTTCCGGCGGCGACAGCTCGAGGAAATGCTTCTGCAGGTAGGCCTCGCGCACTTCGGGTGAGCAGCCGGCTAGGAAGCCGGCCGCCGCCATGCCTACCGCCGTAAGGAAGTCACGCCGGCTGAGGGTGACCGGGTCGACCTTGGCGTCGTCCTCGGTATCACCACAGGTGATCGCGTCAGTGCGCGGGTCCGGCATCGCCGTTCTCCTTGGTGTCCGCATCCGTGCCGGGCCCGCCGCTGGCCGCGGCGGCGAGCGCGTCTTCGGAACGTAGGAACTGCGGCCGCACCGGCGGCGGCAGGGGCTGGAGGGAGGCAAACCGCGGGCTGTGGGGATTGTGGCAGTGCACGCACAGCAGATAGCGCTTCGATCCTTGCCAGTAACCGGTGCGCTTGCCGTGGATGCCGCTGCGCCAGTCGCGGTACTGCGTTCCGTGGCACTGGCCGCACAGCCGGTAGGATTCGGTGAACGGCACCAGCGCTCCGCTCGCCAGCCGCAGATGGTCCCGGTCCTCGGCGTCGTGGCAATCGAGGCACCAGCGGTGTTCTTCGTCGTGGTGCAGCACGATATCGCCGTGCATGGCTTCGAGTACGCGCCGCTCGCCGTTGGCGGGAATGCTGCCATGGCACTCCATGCACGGGAACACCCCTTCACTGAAGGGCGGGGCCGGAACCGGGAACAGTACGGCCCCGGCGCCTGGCGGTGCTGCACCTGCGCCGGCAGCTCCGATCAACCCTTCCTCCTTGGCAAACACCGCCGGGAAGTCCGCCGGGCTGAAGGCCTTGTTGGCTGCGGTTCCCTCAGGCGGAATCACCGGCTTCGCCCGGACGATCACCACTAGTATGGCGAGCACGGTCACCGCCGACATTATCAGCAACGGCACGAGCGCGTTCGAACGGGCGATCGAGAACTCGCGGTCGAACTCCTCGCTCTGCCCGCCCGCCGATTCTCGGCTCGGCCGTGGTGGTTCGATTTCGCTCATGACACTGGCCTCACCTCATTTGCTCCGGCCGGGCGATCGCAGGAACGCGGCCAGGTGGCGCATCTCGTCATTATCGAAACGCGGCCATGGCGACGGCAGCTGCGCCGCCGTCTTGGTGCTGGCGGCAGCGTGGTTCCACATGGCGGCGGCCCAATGCAGCGGCGAACGCAGCGCTTTGGCAGCGGCGAGATCCGGCCCGGTCTGCGACCCCTCAGCGCCGGCACTGTGGCACTGCGCGCACGACTTCTCCCGAAACAGCACCGCCCCCGTGCTCGGGTCGCCGCTCTCGTCCGTGTACTGGATGAAGTAAAGGTAGGCGAGAAGGTCCGCCATCTCGGGTTCCGCGAGTTTGGGTACCGGCAGGCCCAACTCTTTCATCTTCGCCCACATGGCTGGACCGTGATTCCAAAAGGCCGCCGCCAGGCCTCCGGCACGCCGTGCGGTTCGCTTGCCGAGGTCGGGGCCCACGGCGCCACCCACGCCGGCTACCGCGTGGCACTTAATGCAGCCCTTCTCGCGGAACAGCTTCTGACCCGCGCGCGGGTTTCCCGCCTGCGTGTAAGCGAGATCCAGGGCCGTCGCCGCGCGCAGCTCGCCGCGGATGAGGGCGACGATATCGTTTACATCGCCGTCCTCGAGACGGGGCCGCACGAGCTTCAGCTCGGTCATCTTGACCGCCATCTCCGGACCGTGGTTCCACAGCGCCTGGGCCATGAAGGCAGCCGACGCGTAATCCTTCAACTCGTCGAGTCGCGGGCCGACGTTGCCGCCACGGCCGCGAAACTGGTGGCAGCGGGCGCACGAGCGTTGCCGGAAAAGCTGCTTCCCTCGCTCGGCATCGCCCAGCTCGCCGACAAACCTGACGGAGAACAGGTAAGCCACCAGCTTGCCCATCTCCTCGGGTGAACACAGAACCGGCTCGCCCTGGCGCTGTCGCAGCGCCTCGATCGTTGCCGGTGTGTGATTCCACAGACTGCCGGCCAACTGCAGGGCGTCGCGCCAAGGGCCTTCGCGTCCAAGGTCGGGGCCGGCTACCGCGGCGTTGCCCTCGCCCCAGAGGCGGTGGCAGCGAACGCAGCCTTTGCTCTCGAATAGCGGCCGGCCTTCGATCAGCGGTTGATTGGGCGGCTCGATCTCGCCCGCTCGTCCCGGCTTCGGCAGCACGCAAGCGAGCAGACCGAGCGTGCCGATCACTACAGCTGCGGCCTGCAGTAACCCCTTGCTACTGGTGTAAGCGAGAGCCAAACCCTTGGCATTTGCCATTCGTCTCACACTTCGAGCCGCTGCCGGCTCTTTCCCGCGCCGCGGCAGTGCCGCTGCCGTGCCGCCGTACTCTGCCCCCACACAGGCTCCATTCTAACTCCGCCACTGCGGGAAAGCACGCACGCCACTGGGGGAAATCCCCCGCTGCGTGAATTCCCTCAGCTGCTGAATCCGAACTTCTGCATCCGATAGCGCAACGCATCTCTGCTGATCCCGAGAAGCTGGGCCGCCCGCGTCTGATTGCCCTCGGCTATCTCCAGTGACTGCCTAACAAATTCCTTTTCTACCTCCTCCAGCGAGATCCCTGCGGGCGGCAGCCGATAGGTGTTGCTGGTGGGCCACACCGCCGCTGCGCTTGCCGGGTCACTACCCGGGGGGAGTACCGATGCGCCGGCGAGTGCGCCCGGCGTGGTGATCTCGGGCGGCAGATGCTCAGGCAGAATGGTGTCGCCCCTTTCGAGGATCAAGATACGCTCCAGCAGGTTGCGCAGCTCACGCACGTTGCCGGGCCAGGGGTAGGCCACCAACAGCTTGAGCGCCTCGGCCGAAATCTTGCGGAAGCTCTTGCGGAACTCGGCGTTGTACTTGGCCATGTAGTGGTGGAGCAGCGCCGGGATATCGTCGCGCCGCTCGCGCAGGGGCGGCAAGACGATGGGGATTACTTTCAAGCGATAGTAGAGGTCTTCGCGGAAGCGACCTTCGCGCACGGCGCTCTCCAGGTCAGCGTTGGTGGCGGCCACGATGCGGATGTCCACGTGGTGGTCAACGGTACCGCCGAGGCGCTTGAACTGCTTGCTCTCGATGAACTTGAGGAACTTGGCCTGTGAAACCAGGGGCATATCGCCGACCTCGTCCAAGAACAGCGTGCCGCCGCTGGCCAACTCCAGCAGGCCGCGCTTGGTGGCCTTGGCGTCGGTGAACGCCCCTTTTTCGTAGCCGAACAGCTCGCTCTCGAAGAGGGTCTCGGGCATGGCAGTGCAGGAGATATCTAAGAACGGGCCGTCGGCCCGGCGGCTGCAGTAATGGATGGCGCGGGCGAAGAGGTCCTTGCCGGTACCGTTCTCTCCGCGCAACAGGACCGTGGCGGCATCGCTCTGAGCGACCTTCTCCACCAGCCCCAAGACCTGGCGCATTCTTTCTGATTTGCCGATGATATTCTCCCAGCTGTACGCCTTCTTGCGTTCCTGACGCAGCTCGCCGACCTCGCGGCGCAGGCTAATGGTTTCCAGCGCCTTCTCGACGATGACTTCGAGCTCGTTGAAGTCGAACGGTTTCTTCAGGTAGTCGTACGCCCCCAAGCGGGTGGCCTCGACGGCCGTACGAATCTCGCCGAAAGCGGTCATGATGATGACCGCCACTTCCGATCCGGCTTCGTCCTTCAGGCTCTTGAGCACGGTGAGACCGTCACCGTCGGGCAGCCGCAGATCGAGGAACACCACGTCGGGTGCGAGCTCGCGAAACAGCGCCGTACCCTCGGCGGCGCTTTCGGCGCTGGCGACCTCGTAATCGGCGGCCCGCAACGTTTGCTCAACGGACCACCGGATCATCGATTCGTCGTCGATGACGAGCACCTTGGCCTTGGGCATGGCGGGCTACGTCTCCTGACTCGGTGGGGTAAGGGCGGGCAGTTCGACGCGGACGCAGGTGCCGCTGCCGGGGGCGCTGCGCAGCGAAATCCGCCCCCGATGCTGCTCGATGATTTGTTTGGCGATCGGCAGCCCCAGCCCGGTTCCCTGGGCTTTGGTGCTGAAGAACGGGAGAAAAGCCTTGGCCGCCTCTTCGGCGGTCATGCCCTTGCCCGTGTCTTCAATCTCGATGCAAGCCAAGCCCGCAGCGCCGTTGTCTCTCGCCACCTCCGTGCGCAACGCGACCTGCCCACCCGCGGCCGTGGCTTGGATGGCATTGAGAATGAGGTTTATCAGCACTTGCTGGATTTGGTACGGGTCGGCATTGACCGTTGCGGCACTGCCGTTCTCTTCCGCGCCCGGGGCGGTCTGCTTGATGAGATGCACCCGTGCTTTCTTGGCTTCGCTCTGCACCAGCGACAGCGCCAGGCCGACTATGTCGTCGAGTTTGACGGGGTGGAGCTGCGGCTGCGAGGGGCGCGAATAGTGAAGGATATCTTCCACGGACTTGTTCAGGCGATCGATCAGGTGGTGGGTTTGCCGAACCACCTCGCGGCGCGGATCGTCGCTGGGAAAATCCCGGCTCAAGACCGAAAGGACGCCGCTGATACCGGTCAGGGGATTGCGGATTTCGTGCGCCACCGCGGCTGCCATCTCGCCGATCGTGGCCAGGCGATCGGCCCGCGCCAATTGCTCCTGGTGGTAGCGTTCGAGTTGATCTTGGGCAATGTCGAGCTTGGAAATCATGTCGTTGAAATGCCGCGCCAGCCAGCCGATCTCGTCGCTCTTGCGTGCGTTGGCGCGAACGCTGAGGTCCCCACGCTCAGCTCGCTCCATCACCTCCACCAGCTGTTGCAGCGGGTGATCGACCAGTACCGTCAGCGACAGCCAGATGCCGATGGCTATCACGCCCAGTGTGATCAGCGTGGCCACCAGCGCGGAGCGTTTGAGGACGGCCAGCTGTGCCCGCATGCCGTCGAGCGAAAGGCTGACCTGTAGTACGCCCAAGATCTTGTGCGTCGCGTCGTGGCAGGAGACGCACTCCGGCCGGTTGAACAGCGGTTGCGCCAGCGTCAGGTTGACGTTGCCGCCTTCGCGGACCACGATGGGGTCGACTTGCCCGTAGTGGCGAGTCAGCTCCGCCGCGCTCAGTTGTGTGCCGAGCTCGGCCACGTCGGACGAGTACTTGATTACCCCGTGCGCATCAAAGAGCCGCACGCTCCGAATGTCCTGGTGGCCGGTGGTGACTTCGACCACCCGCTGGACGGACTCTCGTTCGCCCACGAGCATGCAGGTGGTAATGATCGTCTTACCCAGCATCTCGTGCAGCGCCCGCAGGCGCGCCTGTGCCGCCCGTTGCAGCTGCTGCTCTTGCGTGCGGATCGCGCTCCACGGTGCGATTCCAACGGTGAGGGCTAGGATGGTGACGATGAACAGGCTGAGCTTGAGCTTGAGGCTGCTGCCGATCGCAGCCGCTATCCGCGTGGCGAAGCCCATCGGCGGCGGTCAGGTGCGCGTCGCCGACTCGCGGATGGCTAGTGATATGCGCCCGGCAGCCATTGATCCGATCGGCTCCTAGCGATCACGAGCCGGGGCCGCACCATCCGGCGAATCGTACTTCGATGGGCAACTCGCCAGGATCGCTTGCGCCCGCAACTCGCCGCCGTCGAGGCGCCCCTCAACTATGACCTCGCGGCCGTCGCTGAAGAGGTCCGGCAGCAGACCGTCGTAGCGAACGCGCAGCTGCTGCCGGCTGTCACTGAGGACGAACGCCAACCGCGGCTCCTCGGCGTGCCGTGCGATGCTGCCGCCCTGGACTTTGCCTTTGACCCGCACGGTCGCCCCGCCATGCGCCGATTCGGCCGCCTCGCTGACGGTCAGATAATACGTGGCCGAGTCGAGCGTGGCGGTGGATACCAGATAGCTCACCGCCAGAACGATTCCCCCACCACCCAGAACGAACTTCAGCCGCCTGTGCATGGCCTAGCTTTACCTCCCCGTTTACGGGCACATCGCCGATGTCGTTACCTCGGTCAGCGATGATCCATGCCCCTCTGCCCTTCGGGTGCGGGAAAAGGGGGCAAAGATCGCTTGCATCGGAGCGCCCGTATCGCCCGCCGATCCATTTACGGCGAATTTCACGGCATGACAACCGAGAAAGGCTTATGTGGAGCACAACCGTCTCTCATAACCCTGTCAGGCGGCCAATTCGATTTTGCCTATGGTCCTCTAGCGCGCTATGGGAGCACCGTGTCGGTGTTCGAACCAAGCCAGCTTCGCCCACGTTTTGGGAGCGCTTCCCCGGCTGGCGCTGCCCGATGATCTTCGAGCAGGCAAGAGCACGCCCGGGTGCGGTGGCACTCGATGATCTGACGTGCCGGCGCACTTGGGCCGAGCTGATCGATCGCAGCACGCGGGTGGCGCACTTGTTGCGCGACGAATTCGGCTTGCGGCCGAATCAGCACGCAGCCGTGTTGATGGGCAATCGCGTCGAGTTCATCGAGTTGGTCCTCGGAGCCATGCTCGCCGGCATCTGGCTGACGCCCATCAACCGCCACCTACAAGCTGAGGAAGTGGCCTATATCGGCGCCGACTCCGGGGCGCGGGTGGTGTTTGTCGACGCGGACCATGAAGCGATCGCTCGCCAAACCCCAACCGCGGCGGTGGTGCTGGCGGGAGATGAACTCGATCGCGCGCTGGCGCGAGTATCGGACGAACCGCTGTCGCTCGCTGGCCCCGCCGGCGCCACGATGATTTATACCAGCGGTACCAGCGGCCGGCCCAAGGGCGTCAAACGCGCCCGCCCGGCGACGTTGGGAGCGGCGCTGGCTGCTGCCGCCGCCGCCGGCCGAGCGCTCGGACTCGACGGCAGCGGGCCTCATCTGGTCACCGGGCCGCTCTACCACGCCGCGCCGCTGCTGTTCGCGATGTACGACCAGGCCAATGGCGCCCCGATTGTCATCATGCCGCGCTGGGATGCCGAGCCGACGCTGCACCTGATTCGGGAGCGCGAGATTCGACACACCCACATGGTACCGACGATGTTCGTAAGGCTGCTGCGGCTCGATGAAGCGGTGCAAAACCAGTTCGACCCGTCTTCACTGCGCGTGGTGCTGCACGGGGCGGCGCCGATCGCGCCGGCGGTGAAACGGCGCATGATCGAGTGGTGGGGCAAAGTCCTGGTCGAGTACTGGGGTGCCACCGAGGGCGGCGTGTGCACGCTCGTCGATTCGGCCGATTGGCTGGCGCACCCCGGCACCGTCGGCCGGCCCACGGCCAACTTCGAGGTGTTTGCCGCCGGCGACAACGGCCGGCGCTTGCCCCCGGACGAGATCGGGGTCCTCTACTGCCGCCACCGGCATCTGGCCACGGTCTTCGAGTACCACGGCGCGCCCGAGAAGACCGCGGCGAGCTACTTGGAACCGGGCGTATTCACGACCGGTGATATAGGCCGGGTCGATGCCGCCGGCTACGTCTACCTCACCGATCGCCAGTCGAACCTGATCATCGCCGGGGGCGTCAATATCTACCCGGCCGAGATCGAGCAGGTGTTGCAGCAGCATCCGGCGGTAGCTGACGCGGCCGTGTTCGGGATTCCCGACGATGAATGGGGCGAGAGCGTGAAGGCGGCCGTCGAGCTGGCCCCGGGGCGCCAGCCGTCTGCGGCATTGGCAGCCGAGATTCTGGCCTTCGCCCGCCAGCACTTGGCTGCCTACAAGGTGCCGCGCTCGATTGACTTCGAGGCCGAACTCCCCCGCCATCCGACCGGCAAGCTCTACACCCGCCGGTTACGCGACCGCCATTGGAAAGGGCGGGAGCGCAGGATCTGACAACAGCTCGCGCTGAGTTGTCGGCTGGTTCTCTCCGCGTGCCCGGGGGCGCCCGTCGCGACGAACAGCCGGTGCGCTTCGCGCAGCTCGCGCCGGTGCGCGGCTTCGTCGCCGAGCAACCGCGCCAGCTCGGCGCGCTATTTCCCGGCTCGCGGCAGCTTGAGCACGCGTTGGGCGACGATGTCGCGCTGGATCTGTGAGGTACCGCCGAAGATGGATTGGGCGCGCGACCAGAAATAGAGGTCGAGGTCGAGGCCGTCTTCGAGCAGCGGCTCCGCACCGCGCAGGTCCATCATCGCCCGGTGCAGGCTCTGGTCGGTGCGCGTCATCAGCAGCTTGTCGATCGAGCCCTCCGGCCCCGGGGTCGATCCGTCCATGCGACTCGACAGCGTTCGTTGCACTTGCACCTGGAGCGCGCGCAGATCGACGTACGCCTTCGCCAGCGCCGCTCGCAGCGCCGGCTCGGTCCGCAGGCTGCCGGCACGCGCCTGGTCTTCGAGCAGGCGTAGCGTGCGCGCAAAGCGGGACACCCAGCCGATGTCGGCCGGCCCGCGTTCGTAGCCCAGCAGTGACATCGCGATCGCCCATCCCTGACCGGGCCTGCCGAGCAGGTTGGCCGCGTCCACCTCGGCGCCGTCGAAGAACACCTCGGCGAATTCGCGCGTGCCGCTGGCGGTCACGATCGCCCGGCAGTCGATGCCCGGCGTGCGCATCGGCACCAACAACACGGAGATGCCGTGGTGGCGGCACGACCCCGGCTCAGAACGCGCCAGCAACAAACACCAGTCGGCCCCTACCGCCTCGCTGGTCCAGATCTTTTGCCCGGTGATGCGGTAGCCGGTTACGGCACCGTTCATCTCGACCGCTTGCGCGCGTGTCGACAGGTTGGCCAAATCCGAACCCGCGCCCGGCTCACTGAACCCCTGACACCAACGGACCTGGCTCGACAGCAGACCGGGCAAATGCCGCCGCCTCTGCTCCTCGCTACCGTGGAGGCGAATGGCGTTGGCAATGTGGCCGAACGCCGGCCCCGGCGGTGCGCCGGCAGCGCCCAGCTCATCGTTGAAGATGGCCTCGTACGTCGGGGGCAGCCCACGGCCGCCAGACTCGACAGGAAATGACAGGCCGACGTACCCAGCCGCGTAGAGCCGGCGATGCCAGGCCAAGAGAAACGCCGCCCGCGCTTCGGGCTCCACCGGGATCGGCTCGCCGGGGGCGTGCTCGGTAAGCCAACCGCGGAACTGGCTGCGGAAGTCGCGTTCTTCGGGGCTATCGCGGAAATCCATTTGTGTTATCGATGCTCACAGCTGGACGCCTAGCTCAGAGAGCCGCGGAACATCTCATCACCTCACCCCAGCTCCGACCTGGGAGGAGAGGGAGTAAGAGCGGGCCGACCGAAGAGCGGCGATCGCGTCGAGTTGCGCGTGCTCGTCACCCAGTGTTTGGCGGCCGACCAGCGCGCGCCGCACCAGCACGTGCGCCATGTGCTCCCAGGTGAACGCCACCCCGCCGTGCAGTTGCAGCGCCGTTTCGGTCACCTCCCGCGCATGCTCCGAGCAATAGGCTTTGGCCGTGCGCGCTGCGAGCAGGGCTGCGTGCGCGTCCAGCTCCTCGACCGCCCAGCCGGCGTACCACGCCAAGCCGCGCGCGGCCTCGGTCGATACCTGCGCTTCGGCGGCCAGGTGCTGCACCGCCTGGAACGTGCCCACGGGCACGCCGAACTGGACGCGCGTGGAGACGTAGGCCACCGAGAGATCGAGGGCCGCCTGCATCACGCCGACAAGGTCGCCGCAAATGGCCGCCAGCGCCAGGGCCAGCGTCCGCTCCATAGCCTCCGGCGGCAGCGCGCCGCCGAGATCTCCGATATCGATGATCTCGGCTGCCGCCTCGACCACGCGCAACTCGCGGGTCAGATCGACGCCGTTGAGCCGATCGGCGCGTGGGCGCACCGCCAGCAATCTTCCCGAGTCGCGCTCGATCACCAGGCCCGCCTCTGCGCCTCTCGCCTCCCAGGCCACGCCGGCCTCGCCGCGAGACGCAAACCGCGCCAACGTAGGATCGAGCACCGGCGCCAGACGCCGCTGGCCGCTGGCAAGCGACTCCAGTACTTCGGCCGACGCGCCGCCGGCGGCTAGCAGGCTGCTCGCGATGATCGCCGGGCCGATGAACGGCAAAGGAACCAGCCGCTTGCCGAGCTCTTCAGCCGCCAGGACAACCTCGACCCCGGAGACCGGCATTCCGCCGGCGGACTCGGGAATCCGCATCCCCAGCAAACCCATCTCAGCCAGCTGCGCCCATTCGCTTTCGCCCGCTCCGGCCGGCGGCAACTGCGCGGTCGATGGCGGAGCGAGATCAGCGGCCAGTCGAGCGACGCTGTCGCGTAGTGCTTGCTGTTCTTCGGTCAGACTGGCGTCCATAGGCAGGCGAGCGGACCCTACCTCACCCCTGCTGCCAGCGCCAGACGCAGGGATGAAGCCCCGCGGCTCTCAGAGGTCGACGCGGACGCGGGCGTTGGGTTCGTCGCGAGTGGCGCGGGCAGCGCTGCGGAAGGTGCCGTTGAGGTACAGGTTGGCCAAGATGACCTGATCGTCGCGCACCGCCTTGCTGATGATTGCACTCACGGTGCGCTGCGGCGCCTCGAAGTAGAACATCGTCGGTGCCGTGCATAGCCGGGTATCCCCGCAGGGCAGAAACGTGCTGGTCTCGTCGCCGATATTGGCGGTGAACGGGATCTCGTTCTGCGAGCCGGTTTGCTCGCTGCACAGCGTGCTCGGCGGGTTGGTCTGGGTGCAGACCTCGAGGCGAATCTCCGGTGCCGAAGCGTCGAGCGCGGGCTGCGGTCCGTTAGTCGCCACGCTCACTTCCTGCTCCGTGCCGGCGGCGATAACGGCCGGGGGCGCGACCAAGTTTTCTTCAAAGCCGAGGCGCAACTCGATCGTCACGTCATTGGTGGCGGTCGGGTTGCCGCTAAATGTTGCCCGCACCTGCGGATCAGGGGGCAGGCCGGGAGTATCCGTGGTGTTCGGGCCGGCGTTGAGCAAGATGAAGGTATGCGGCGCCAACAACTCACGCGGCGGATCGAACAGATGTGGCGGGCCGTTGCTGGCCAAAATCTCGACCAGGCGAAACGGGGTGCCGGTGACGCCCTTGACCCGGAAGTTGGCTTCGCGCGCGCGCAGCGGATTGGTGCCCGACTCGCCGCAACCGGCTAGCAGGATCACGACGAACATGGCGGTGATACGGCGGGCGAGACTCATCAGCTGGCGGCCTTGTGTCAGGATTCGACCAGTGGGTCAAGTTGGTGCCTCGGCGCCGCGCGGTGTATGATCGCGCCATGGATCGGAGCCGGTTCGAGCAGTTGGTGGAGGAGGCCCTCGATGAACTGCCGGAGGAGTTTGCCGCCCGGCTGGAGAACGTCGAGGTGGTCGTAGAAGACGAGCCGGCCCCGGATCTGCTGCGTGAAATGGAACTCGATCCGCGCCGCGATACCCTGTTTGGGCTCTACCAGGGCGTTCCCTTGAGCGATCGCGGTGCCGGCTACGGCATGGTGCTACCCGACCGCATCACGATCTTCTACCGTCCGCTGGTACGGACCTACCACACCCCGGGTGCGATCCGGCGTCAGATCAAGAAGACGGTCGTCCACGAGGTCGGGCATTTCTTCGGCCTCGATGACGACGAAATCCGGGCGGCGGGCTACTAGCGAGCGCGGATCGTCATGCCCGAGATGCTGAGCGATGTGGAGCGGGTGTTGCGCTTGAGCGAGCGCATGCGTCTGCTGGTAGCGGTGAGCGAGGAAATCCCGGTCGAAAGCAAGCTCAACGCCGAGGCGATGTTAAAGATGTTCGAGGCCGCCGTGGCCGCTGCCGATGATCCGGCCGATCGCGCGCGGGCATCCGGATACTACCGGGTGCTCTACCGTGATTTGGAGCCGTATGCCGACCTGGAGGCCTTGTTGTCGGCGATGCGGGTGTTTGCTCCCTACCTGTGAGTGCCGCCGTGCTGATCACCGCAGCAGTCGAAGAAGAAGTCCTCGCGGATCTGCCGGGCGGCGCGCTGCGGCTCATTCGCGTGCGCGACCTGGCGCGATACATCGATCGCGCCGTGCTGTTGCAGAATGCCGGCGCGCCGGAACCGCCGTACTGGGCGCACTTGTGGGCCGCGGCCTTGACGCTGGCCCGCCTGGTTGCGAACGCCGCGGCGCGTTGGCGCGGCCGGCGCGTGCTCGAATTGGGCTGTGGCCTGGGCGTGCCCGGCTTGATCGCGGCACGCGGTGGGGCGCACGTATGCTTCAGTGACCGCGACCCTGATGCCTTGCGCTTTGTCCGGCGCAACCTCTGCGCCAATGCACTGCAGGCGGAAGTCTTCGCCATGGACTGGCAACGTGCCGCGGTGCGTGGCGGCTTCGATCTCTGTCTGGCAGCGGATGTCACCTATGATCCCGAGGCCAATCCCGCGCTGGTTGATTTCCTCGCCGCGCACCTGAGTGAGAGCGGCGAAGCCTGGATCGCGGAATCCGTTCGCACTGAAGAGCAGCGTCTGCCCGACCTGTTGCGGCCGCGCTTCGCGCTCAGCGAGCAGCGCGTGGCCGAATCAGAGGACGGTCACCGGGTCTGGGTGCGGGTGCTGCGGGCGCGGCGGTTGCCATGAAGTACCTCGTCTTCGACATCGAAACGCGCATCGACAAGGGCTTGGTTCGTGCCGTGTATCATCCAGACGAGCCGCTGAGCGATGAAGAGGCCTACGAGCGGGTGCGCCAACACTTACGCCAGGAGTATGACAGCGACTTCTTTCCGGTCCCGTTCCACGTGCCGATCTGCGTGGTCCTGGGCCGGGTGTCCGATGACCTGAGGTTGAGCGCGGTCGATACCTATAGCGTGGCGGAGTTGTCGGAAGCCGAGGTAGTGCGGCGGTTTTGGGCCGAGGTCGAGGCGATGGACGCCAAGCTGGTCTCCTTCAACGGGCGCGGCTTCGATCTGCCGGTGTTGGAGCTGCAAGCGCTGCGGCACGGGGTCGCGGCCCCGCGCTATTTCAACGAGCGCTACGGGTTACGCTATCGCTACTCCGATCAGCAGTACGACCTGCACGACTTCCTCACCAACGCCGGCGCAGTACGGCTGCGCGGTGGTCTCGACATGCTGAGCAAGCTGATCGGTCTACCAGGTAAGACCACGGTTCGCGGCGAGCAGGTCGAGGCGCTGTGGGGCGCCGGCGAGACGCAGGCGATCAGCCGTTATTGCCGCCGCGATGTGATTCAGACCTACCTCTTGCTGTTGCGCGTCGAACGTATGCGCGGGCGCGTCAGCCAAGCCCAGCTCGAAGCACTTTGGGCCGCTGCCGCGGCTTGGCGCGCTGAGCTGTGAGGCCGCTGGCGCCTATTTCGCGCGTGGGCCGGCTGTGCCATGGTGGCGGCACCAGCGCGAGGCAGTCAGTCGAGCAACCAGGAGGGTCACATGCCGGACTCGGATTTGTTGCGCGCCGATGCCTTTACGATCGAGCGTGGGGCTGTGCGCGGCTTCAACATGAGCTTTGTGCGGGCGGGCGTGGGCGGGTTGCCCTTGTTACTCATCCATGGCTGGCCCGAAACCAAGCGCATCTGGTATCGCAACATCGGCCCGCTCTCAGAGGCCGGCTTCGAGGTCATCGCACCCGACTTGCGCGGCTTCGGAGACAGCGACATTCCTACCGATGGCTTCTTCGATCTAGCGGCGCACTCGCGTGACCTCTACGCCCTGGTACACGACCGACTCGGTCATCAGCGTGTGGTTGTCGCCGGCGGTGATCTCGGTGGCGCCATTTTACAGGACCTCGGGCTGCGCTTCCCCGGCTTTGTCGTGCGCCAGGTGCTCTTCAACGGACCGCTGCCGTATCTGCGCGAGGAGCATCGCGGCCTGCGCACGCGGCCGGCGCTCGAGGCGGCCGACTACTATCTGCGCCAGGGCACCGGCGCCGACAGCCTACTGGCGGAGCTCAGCAGCGAAGCCGAACGGCGCGATTACGTCGCCTCGTTCTACGGCCACCGCTTCTGGGCCGCCCCCGGGGCCTTTACCGCCGCCGCGGTGGCATTCATGAGCGCGCCCTTCGCCGAGCCCGCGAAGCTGCGCGCGGGCTGGGGCAACTACGAATCGGCGATGGGCACGCGCCCGCTCTCAGAGCCGCCGCACTGGGGCAAGAACCCGCTGCCGACCCTGATCCTGTTCGGCCCCGAAGACCACATCATCTACCCCGACTTCGACCGGATGGCCGAGTGCGTTTTTCTCGAGCGCATCGGGCCGTTTCGCTTGCGCAACTGCGGCCATTTCGTCCAGTGGGAGCAAGCCCACGTGTTCAACCAGGCGCTGCGCTACTTCTGCGCCGACCTGCTGGCGCGGCCGCGCCCGGAGCGCTGCGCCTGAGGCCGGTGCTGCCCGCGCGGCTGCGGCGGGGGTGCGCGACAAATTTGTGGGTAACGTGGTTCGGTGTTATGGCCGTCATTCCCGCGAAAGCGGAAATCCAGTTTGGCGTTTGGCGCTATGGACAAGCAGTTCTGCGTTTACATCCTCCGCTCGCCAGCAAACGGAACGGCACGCTGTACATTGGGGTGACCTCACAGCGTTGACAAGCTGGTCTACTACGAAGCGCACGGCTGCGCAGAGACCGCAATCGTGCGGGAGAAGCAGCTGAAGAAGTGGGGCCGCGCCTGGAAGATCGAGCTGA
This sequence comes from Deltaproteobacteria bacterium, assembly GCA_016210005.1. Taxonomy (NCBI): domain Bacteria; kingdom Pseudomonadati; phylum Myxococcota; class Myxococcia; species Deltaproteobacteria bacterium. The sequence goes on from JACQVA010000012.1 coordinate 91,253, forward strand.
TCGCAGCTCAGAACCCGGACGGGCGAGACCTCGATGACGAGATCGTGTAGCGCTGGCGGGTCGTAGCGAGCCGGTGCCGTGGATTCCCGCTTTCGCGGGAATGACAAATTGCGTCCCTTTCGGCCATGGGCCTCGGCCTGTCAGTACACCGTACTGTCAGACTGCTGAGGATTTGCCCGGTCGGCTGCACGTTACCCACAGATTTGTCGCACACCCCTGCGGCGGTAGCGAAGGCAAGGTACTTTGCTTTTTCAGCGGCGTAATGTCATTGCTCGGCGCCGGCACTGTGCGCGTCCGCGCGCCGCCGGCCAGCATTATTGTCGCAGGAGATAGCGCCATGGAGAAAGCAGCGAAGCAAGAGCCCGACGGACCAGCCCGCCGCTGGCTGTCCTACCGCCCCGAAATCAAGATCATGGATTGCACCATCCGCGACGGCGGGCTGATGAACAATCACCAGTTCGACGACGCCACCGTCCGCGCCGTTTACAGCGCCTGCGTGCAAGCGGGCATCGATTACATGGAACTCGGCTACAAGGCCTCGAAACGGATCTTCGTCCCGGCGCAGTACGGCTGCTGGAAGTTCTGCACCGAGGACGACATGCGCCGGGTGGTGGGGGACAACGACTCCCCCTTGAAACTGTCGGTGATGGCCGACGCCGAACGCACTGACTATCACGAGGACATCTTGCCGCGCGGCCAGAGCGTGCTGAGCATGGTCCGCGTCGCCACCTACATCCACCAGATCCCCGTGGCCTTGGATATGATCAAGGACGCCCACGACAAGGGCTACGAGACCACCCTCAACCTGATGGCCGCCTCGACAGTGCCGGAGTGGGAGCTGGACGAAGCGCTGGCGATCCTGGCGGATTCGGAAGTCGATGCGATTTACCTGGTCGACAGCTTCGGCGCCTTCTACAGCGAGCAGGTCCGCTACCTGATGGAGAAGTTCCTGCGCTACACCACCCCCTGCGGCAAGACCATCGGCATGCACGCGCACAACAACCAGCAGCTGGCTTACGCCAACAGCATCGAAGCCATCATCCTGGGCGCCAACATGCTCGATGGCAGCATGGCCGGTCTCGGTCGCGGCGCCGGCAACTGCCCGATCGAACTGCTGATCGGTTTCCTCCACAACCCCAAGTACCGGCTCCGGCCCGTGCTGCAGTGCATTCAGGAATACATCGAGCCGATGCGGCAGAAGCTTCTCTGGGGCTTCGATATCCCGTACATGATGACCGGCCTGCTCAACCGCCACCCGCGCGCCGCCATCGAGTTCAACACCACCGAGCACCGCGGCAACCTGGTCAAGTTCTTCGACTCCCTGGTCGAAGAGGAGTAACGGCTTCGGGCCCCCTGGCTTCCCTTACGCCGGCGATGACGCTATGACACTGCGCGTCAGGCGACCGGGAGCAGCCGGCGCCGAGTCCGAACAACAAGGAGACACCCCATGGGCAGAAAGGTTTTCGTCATCGGCGTCGGCATGACCAAGTTCGAGAAGCCGGGCTCGCGCGCCTGGGACTATCCCGACATGGCCAAGGAGGCGGGTACCAAAGCCTTGCAGGACGCGGGCATTCCCTACGATACCGTCGAGCAAGCGGTGGTGGGCTACTGCTACGGAGAGTCCACCTGCGGCCAGCGCGCGGTCTACGGCCTCGGCCTCACCGGCATCCCGATTTACAACGTCAACAACAACTGCTCGACCGGCTCGACCGCACTGTTCATGGCCAAGCAGCTGATCGAGGGCGGCATCGCCGACTGCGCGCTGGCGCTGGGCTTCGAGAAGATGGAAAAGGGCTCGCTCGGCGCCAAGTACACCGATCGCACCCATCCGATGGATCGCCACATGCAACTGATGGCCGATCTGCGCGGGTTTGCTGCGGCGCCGGCGGCGCCGCAGATGTTCGGCAACGCCGGCCGCGAGCACATGGAGCGCTACGGCACCACCGCGCTGCATTTCGCCAAGATCGGCTGGAAGAACCACAAGCACTCGGTGAACAACCCCTACTCGCAGTTCCAGGCCGAGTACTCGCTCGACGATATCCTCAACGCCCCGATGGTCTACGAGCCGCTGACCAAGCTGCAGTGCTGCCCGACCTCGGACGGCTCCGGCGCCGCAATCCTGGCGAGCGAGGATTTCGTCCGCAAGCACGGGTTGCAGCCCAAGGCCATCGAGATCGTCGCCATGGCCATGGCCACCGACTTCACCAGCTCGTTCGAGGAGCGCAGCTGCATCAAGATGGTCGGCTACGACCTCACCAAACAGGCCTCGCAGAAGGTCTACCGGCAGAGCGGCCTCGGCCCCGAAAATGTCGACGTGGTCGAGCTGCACGACTGCTTCTCGTGCAACGAGCTGATCACCTACGAAGCGCTCGGCCTGTGCTCTGAGGGCAAGGCGGGGGAGTTCGTCGACTCGGGCGCCAACACTTACGGCGGCAAGGTCGTCGTCAATCCCTCGGGCGGCTTGATCTCCAAGGGGCATCCCTTGGGCGCCACCGGTCTGGCGCAGTGCAGCGAGCTGACGTGGCAGCTACGCGGTCAAGCCGACAAGCGCCAAGTGAAGGCTGCCAAGGTCGCGTTGCAGCACAACCTCGGCCTCGGCGGCGCCGCGGTCGTCACGATGTACCGCAAGGCAGCGTAACCAGCCCGAGGGTGAAGTAGAAGGTGGCGCCCCTGCCCACCTCCGCTTCGGCCCATACCCGGCCGCCGTGGCGCTGGATGATTCGCTGCACGGTGGCGAGGCCGATGCCGGTGCCCTCGAACTCGCCGGTGCGGTGCAGGCGCTGGAAGGCGCCGAAGAGCTTGGCGGCATAGCTCATGTCGAAGCCCGCACCGTCGTCTCGGACGAAGAACACGACTTCGTCGGGGTGACTGGCGGCCGGAGACTTAAGCCTGGAATCCGCAACCGGTAGGGTCCCGAACTCGATCCGCGCTGCCGGCTGCTTGCCGGTGTACTTCCAGGCGTTGCCGAGCAGGTTTTCCAGCGCCACCCGCAGCAGGCGCACATCGCCGCGGGCGGATAACGCCGGCGCGATCGACCACGTCACCCGCCGCTGCAGTTGGGTCTTCTGCAGCTCAGCGGCGATGGCCTCGGCCAAGGCGCTGAGATCGACGCGCTGCCAGTGCATCTCACTGCGGGTGACCTGCCCCAGCCGCAGGAGGTCGTCGATCAGCTCGCCCATGTGCTGGGTGGCGCCGCGCACCCGCTGCAAGCAGCGCTGCCCCTCCTCGTCGAGCTGGCCGGCGTGCCCATCGAGCACCACCTTGCTGAAGCCATCGATCGCCCGCAGCGGTCCGCGCAAGTCGTGCGACACCGAATAGCTGAAGGCCTCCAGCTCCTTGTTGGCGGCTTCGAGCTGGGCGGTGCGCTGCTGCACGCGCTGCTCGAGTTCGGCATTGAGACGGCTAATCTCGTCCTCGGCCCGCTTGCGCTCGGAGATATCCACCAGTGTGCCGCGCACCCCGAGCGCACGCCCGTCGCGAATGATCGGCCGGCTGGCGCTGCGCACCCAACGGACCTCGCCCGACTTGCTCACCAGGCGATACTCGCCCGGCTCCAGTTCGCCGCCGAGGACCTTCTGAAAACCCGCCAGCAGCTCCGGTACGTCGTCGGGGAAGACGAATTCCACGAACAGCCGGCCGATGACTTCGGCCGGCTGATAGCCGCCGACTTCTTGTACCACCGGGCTGATGTACGCCACCCGCCCTTGTTCATCGAGCGCGAAGACGATTTCGCTCAGCGATTCGACCAGCTCGCGATACTGCTCTTCCGACTCGCGCAGCCTCGCCTCCGCCCGCTTCTGCTCGGTGACGTCCAGCGCCAGCCCGATGGTACCGATAATGGCGCCAGCATTATCGTACAGTGGCTCGATGTGACAAGCGAAGGTGCGACCTTGCAACTCGAAGTCGTAATTCACCGATTCGCCTCCCAGCGCCCGGCGCTGGGCCGCCAGGGGCGCCAATTCGGGATCCGCGCTCATGAGATACTCGGCTAAAGTGCTGCCCACCAATTGGTTTGTCCTCAGCCCCATCTGCGCCAGTCCCCTACCGGTGCACGAGGTGAGTCGCGGCTCGGCATCAGTGGTCCACAGCACCGCCGGCATCTGCGCCATAACCAGGTGCAAGCTATCGTTGGCGGCTTGCGCGGCCAGTTGCGCCTGCTTGATTTCAGTGATGTCGGTGACGGTACCCGCGTAGCCCAGCATCTTGCCCTCAGGCGACTTGTCGGCAATCCCCAGGCCGAGCACCCAAACTATAGTGCCGTCCGGGTGCACCATGCGGCACTCCCCGCGATACGGCCGGCATTCGCGAACCGCGTCGTACCATTCCTTGATGACACGCTCGCGGTCATCCGGGTGAATCACCTTTATCCACCCCTCGCCGAGCGACTGCTCGGCCGTCAGGCCCGCCAATTCGCGCCAGCGCTCGTTGACAAACTCGCAGCGCCCCTGCTCGTCGGTGTGGAAGACGCCGACCGGCGAAATCGTGGTCAGCGTGGCATAGCGCTGTTCGCTCGCGCGCAAGGCGGCCTCGGCCTGCGTGCGTTCGGTAATGTCGCGGGTATTCACCACCACCCCCGCCACCGCGGGATCGTGTAATAAGTTCCGGGCGGTCCCCTCCAACACGCGCCAGGAGCCGTCACGATGGCGAAAGCGCACGGCCAGGGGCACCGCATTGTCCGCGCCGGTGAGGGCACTCTGGAAATGAGCGAGCACCGGCCCCAGGTCATCGGGATGCACCAGCTCGAAGACATCGGTGCCGACAAACTCCTCGGGAGCGTAACCGAGCACGCGCTCGTGCGAGGGGCTGAGGTAGCGCACGATCCCGCCGGCGTCGACAATCGACACCAGGTCGCTGGCGTTCTCGATCAGCGAGCGAAAGCGTTGCTCGCTGGCACGCAGGGCAGCTTCGAGCTCGTGCTGCTTGCGCTCGACCTCGCGCTCTTGCAGCGCCCGCCGCACCACCGGCACTAACCGCTCCAGGCGCGTCTTCAATACATAGTCGGTCGCCCCCGCCTTCAGGCTCTCGATCGCAACCTCCTCACCCAGGGTGCCCGAGACCAGGACGAAGGGAATCTCGATCCCCTGTTCCTGCGCCAGGTACAACGCCGTCAGACCGTCGAAGCCCGGCATGGCATAGTCGGCGAGGATGAGATCGTAGTCTGGCGCCGGCAAGCGGCGCAGAAACTCACCGCGGGTTTGTACGCGATCCCAGGTCACCTTGTAGCCCGCATCCTCCAGTGTCGCCACCACCAACTCGGCATCGTGCGGGTTGTCTTCCAGGAGCAGCAGGCGCAAACCACCGGCGGCCGTCTGCGGCCCGAGCGCGGAAGCGGCCATCGGACGATTCGAAGCTGCGGCTGCCACTGACCGTTCCCCCTTGTGTCGCCGCTCAGCGGGTGACCGCACCCGGCGGCGGCTCGTTCATCAGCACCCAAAATAGATTGAGCTGCCTGACACCTTCGACGAACTCGTCGAAGTCAACCGGCTTGACCACGTAAGCGTTGGCCCCCAACTGGTAGCCGCGTACCACGTCCTGCTCTTCGCGGGATGAGGTCACCACCACCACCGGGATGACCTTCAGCTCGGGATCACTCTTGACTTGGCGCAGCACTTCGATTCCGTCCACCTTGGGCATCTTCAGATCGAGCAGCACCAGCAGCGGGTGGCCGTCGGGACGGCCGGCGAAAGCACCGCGGCGGTAAAGGTAATCGAGGGCCTCGGCACCATCGCGCACCACCTGGACATCGTTGGCGAGGCGGTACTCCTCCATCGCCGTCAACGTCAGCTCGATGTCGTGGGCATTGTCTTCGGCCAGCAATATCTTTTTCGCCTCCATACGCCCTCCTCGTCAGTTCTTCAGGCGCGGTTGAGAGAGAAGAAGAACGTCGCCCCGTGATCGGGCTCGCCGGCAGCCCATATCCGCCCGCCGTGGCGGTGGATGATGCGGCGCACGGTCGCCAGCCCGATGCCGGTGCCTTCGAACTCCTCGTCGCGGTGCAGGCGCTGGAAGACGCCGAAGAGCTTGTGCGCGTACTGCGGGTCGAAACCCACCCCGTTGTCCTGCACGGCAATTACCACCTGGCCGCTATTGTCGCCCGGCGTGGCGCGGATAGCAATGCGCGCTTCGGGGCGCGGGGCGGTGTACTTGATGGCGTTGGCAAGCAGGTTGACCCACACCAGACGCAGCAGCTCGGCGTCGCCGGCAACGGCCGGCAGCGCTTCGATCTCCCAGACGATGCGGCGCTCTTCCATCGCCGGCGCCAGTTCCTGCCGGGCCTCGCGTACCAGGCTATCGAGATCGACCCGCCGGGTACGCAACTCAGTGCGGCCGGTGCGGGAAAACATCAGCAACTCGTCGATCAGCCGGCCCATTTTGACCGCCGATTCGACAATGATACCGAGGTGGCGGGCGCCGGTGGCGTCCAATTGCGCGGCGTTACGTTTGAGCAACAGCTTGGCGAACCCGCTCATGTGGCGCAGCGGCGCGCGCAGGTCGTGTGACACCGAGTAGCTGAATGCCTCCAGCTCTTTGTTGGCGGCTTCCAGCTGCGCGGTGCGGTCCGTTACCCGCTGTTCGAGCTCGGCGTTGAGGGTGCGAATCTGCTCTTCGGCCACGCGCCGCGCGGCGTCCAATTGCTCCAGCGACCAGGCGTTGAGCCAGACCGTTAGCGCCAGCACCGCGCTGGCGGACATCACCATCAGTGCCAGGCCGAATTCCGTCTCGTAGTAACCGGCGCGTTGGCCGAGCAGACGCAGCCAGCCAACGATCGCCGGCACCACCAGCACGGGTAGCAACAGGCGGCGCGCCGTCACCCCGCCGAATCCGTCGCTGGTGACGATTGCCATCACGCCGCGCCGCGGCCGCGCGCACAGCAGCCCGGCGCTCAGAATCATGAACACCACGGTGGTGTGCACCGCCACGGAGCCGAACGCCGCCACCGCGTAGAGCGCGCGCGCGCCGTAAGCGTAGCCCATGATCATCAGGAACGAGAGCAGGCCAACACCAATCGTTAGCGCCTCCGCCGGCCGCCACGCCCACTTGGTTTCGAGATCGAGCAGCAACAGCGCCAGCCCGAGCAGTACCAGACACAGGGCGGTTGCCCCTGCCATCCGCCCGCCGGCGAGCAGCAGGGCGTCGATGCCGAAATCCCAGCCGCTGGCGTACTCGGCCAGCGTGAGCGAGCCGAGCAGGGTCACTACCGCCGCGCCGGCGACGGCAATCGCGGACTGAGGACTACCGATTGCTGATTGCCGTGGACAGCGCAGGCGCAGGGCGACGCCACTGAGCATTACCGCCAGGGCGGTATTAGGCTTCATCGTGGCCAGGCCGGGCAGCACGCTCTTCAGCGCACCGACATCGAGCACCCAGCCGGCCAGCACCAACGCGCCCACCACCGCGGCCAGCGCACCTGCGATACGGGCAGCGTGCTGGCAGCGCCGCGCCCTGACTTCAGCGGTAATGGCCCTCATCCTCCACCCACCGTGCTTGACGCACGAGATCTCGCCGACCGGCGATGACCGGGTCTGGAGCGGCTGCCGTTTCGCCCAGGCACCATTGCGAGCAATTCTAGCCCCAGCCGGTGATCCCCCGCAATCTAGCTGGTAGTAGGCGGCCGGCCGATCGTGCTAGGGTGCGGCCGTGTCTCGTGGGACTCGTGCCATCGTACCACCGCCGCCCGGTTCGCGACCGCCCGTGCGCTGTTTGCTGGCCAGCCCGCACGGGATGTTCCGGCGCGGTTTGCAGCGGCTATTGATGCAGCAGACGGGGGTGCAACTGGTGGGCGAAGCCGGCAACATTGCAGCGCTGTGCCGCGCGGCGGCAACGAGCCAGCCCGACATCGTGGTCTTCGATCTACGCTTGCTCGAACACGAAGATGGCGATGACCTGGCCGCGTTACCCCAGCGCGCCCCGCGCACCCGAGCATTGTTCCTCGGCTCGGAGGCGGAGCGCGAGTACTGCGCGCAGCTGCTGCCGCTGGAGGCCTGGTCACTGGTGACGCTCGACGCCAGCGTCAGCGCGGTCGCCGCCGCCATTCGTACTCTCGCCAACTGGCCGCAACCGCGGGTGGGCTCGGCCCGGCCGCCCCGGCTCACGGCGCGCGAAAACGAGATTGCCAGGTTAGTGGCCGCCGGCCGGCGCAACTACGAGGTTGCCGCCCACTTCAAAATCTCCGAGGACACCGTCAAGCGCCACCTGACCAACATCTATCGCAAGCTCGGGATTCACGAACGCGTGGCTCTCGTGCGCTACGTCAAGCAGGCCGGCCTGCCGCTGTCCGGCCGCGCCGCTACCGTAACTCGGCTCAACCCCAACAGGAGGCCAAGATGTTAGAACGATTCAAGACCATCGTTGTAACCACCGACTTCTCCGAGCGCGGCGATCACGCGATTCCGCACGCCTTTCGCATTGCCGCCGACAACGACGGCAAGGTCATAATGTGCCACGTGCTCGAGACCGTGATCACGCCCGTACCGCTCTATGCGCAGTACTACCCCACGGATCTGTTGACCCCCGAGGTGCGCGCCCGGGCCGAACAGGACGCCGGCGACGCCTTACGCCAGCGTGTGCCCCAGGACGCCACGCTGGCGGCGGTGCCGTTCTCGCTCAGCATCGTTCATGGCAGCCCCGCGCGCGAGATCGTCCACCTCGCCGAGGAAGCCAAAGCCGACCTCATCGTCATCTCCACTCACGGCCACACCGGCTTGAAGCACATCGTCCTCGGCAGCGTCGCCGAGCGAGTCCTGCGCCACGCCCACTGCGCCGTTCTGGTGGTGCGCTGAGTGGGCCGGTTTGCGATTGCGGTGGTGGACGTCCTTCGGCCCGCCGCACCGCGCTCACTTTGATCTTGAAGCGAAGCGCGCCGCGGGGCCGGCGCCCGCCAGAATCTACGATCCGTGAAATCGTCGCGCCACGCCAAGACTTTCGCGGCTAGTTGCTCACAGCACGCGGTAGACCCGATACTCGACCGTAGGTCCGGGCAAGACGCGGCCCTCGGCCACAAACACGGTGTGATTGAGCCAGGCGTAGCGCGGGTCGCCGGTCTCGAAGCGCGGGTTGGTGCGGAAGTACAAGTCGCCGTAATCGGTGGCGTGGCCCGCGGCGATGGCCTGCTGCACCTGCTCGTTCATTTCGAGCACTCCGTAGTACGATAAATAGATGGCCGCGCCGTCGTCGGTGATGAACTGTGCTCGCACATCCAGCCGGCCCCAGCCGTCGGGGCCGATCAGCAGCCAATCGCCCCCGCCAGTGAGCACATTGCCCTTCAGCCCTTCGCCCTCGAGCCGGCCGCCGATCACTTCGTAAAAGGCGCGCGTTCCGTACGGGCCGGGCCCGACCATCACCGGCTCTTTCAGGGTTGCGTGGTAAGTGAATGCGTATTCGACCTTCATGCCGTCCCTCCGTTGTACGCCAAGCACCAGCGCGCCATACCACAGCCCGCGCCCGCGGGACACCGAGGGCCGAGCAACGGCGCCGCGCGTCGGCAACCAGCAGGCAATGGCAGCGGCGCTTGCCCGGCGTGCGGATTTCTATCGGGTGGTGTACACGATTCCTGATGAAGGCGTGTGGCAGGGCGGTCTTTGCTCACGGCTTGGGGCTCGGCATGCTATTGTCGGCAAGTGTTGCCCTGAGCCCGGCGCGGGGGCAGTCGCCCAGCCCTCATTTCGCGGCCGCTGCCAGGCCGGCGCCCCTCGCTTGCACTGGCGATTGCAACGGTGACGGTTCGCTGAGCGTGACCGAGCTGGTCACCGGCGTGAATGTCGCTCTTGGTGAGATGCCGCTTACTGTTTGCCGCGCCTTTGATTTCACTCTTGACGGGCGGGTGACCATCAACGAGCTGGTCCGAGCAGTCAATGCCGCCCTCGACGGTTGCCCTCCCGCTGCGGCAGCATTCCCGGTCGGGGCCTATTTCTGGCCTGACCGAGCGTACGGCGAAAGCGGCAGCGCGCTGCATCAGCGCCGGCCGAGTCAACCTAACTCGCGGTAGATCCAACCACGGCGGACCAGCCACTTTTCGACCTCTACCGCAACCAACACCACCGCCGCAAGCAACAGCGACAACCCCAGCTCGCCCGCACTCAGCGGCGTGGTTTTGAAAACCGGATTCAACGGCGGCAGGTAGATCGTCGCCAGCTGGAGCGCAAATGTCAGCACCACCGCGCCCAGCAACGGCCGGTTGGACCACAGCCCTAGCCGCGGCAGCGACTCCTTGTACGAACGGATAGCCAGCGCATGCCCCAGCTGCGACAGTGTCAAGACGGTGAAGACCATCGTCTGCCAGTGCGCCGAGCCGGTGTGATAGGCCCATGCTTGGGTCAACAAACAGACGCCGCCCATGAGCAGCCCGACCCAGATGATGTGCTGCCACATGCCCTGCGCGAAGATGCTCTGCTGCGGCGACCGCGGCGGCCGCTGCATGACTTCCCGCTCTTCCGGCTCGGCCGCCAGTGCGAGGCCGGGCAAACCGTCGGTGACGAGGTTGATCCACAAGATGTGAATCGGCAGCAGCGGGATCGGCAGCCCCAGAAACGGGGCCAGGAAGATCGTCCAGATCTCCCCGGCGTTGCCGGTCATGGCGTACTTGATGAACTTGCGAATGTTGTCGAAGATGCGCCGCCCCTCTCGCACCGCGCTGACGATGGTGGCGAAGTTATCATCGAGCAGGATTATGTGGGCGGCCTCGCGGGCGACGTCGGTACCGCTCAACCCCATCGCCACGCCGATGTCGGCGCGCTGCAAGGCCGGGGCGTCATTGACCCCGTCGCCGGTCATGGCGACGAATTCGCCCTGGTCTTGCAGCGCGCGCACGATCTTGAGCTTCTGCTCCGGGGCCACCCGGGCGTACACCCTGATGCGCTCGACCGAGCGCTCGAACTCGACCATCGACAAGCGCTCAAGCTCGGGCCCGGTCATGACCGCGTCGCCGTCGGCAATGATGCCGAGCCGTACGGCAATCGAGCGGGCCGTGGCCGCGTGATCGCCGGTGATCATCACCGGCGTGATGCCGGCTGAGCGGCACAGCGCCACCGCGGCGGCGGCCTCGGGCCGGGGCGGGTCCATCACCCCCACCAGGGCAAGCAAGCTCAGCTCGCGCTCGACCGCTGGTGGCGAAAGCTCAGCCGGCAGCTCCGGCCAGTGGCGCCAAGCCACGGCCAGCACCCGCAAGCCGGTCGCGGCCATCCGCTCCGCCTGCGCCAGCATGGTCGCGGTTGCCAGCGCAACGACTCCGCCCGGGCTCAGTACGCTGCCGCAGTGGCCGAGCAGCATTTCCGGCGCCCCTTTGGTGAAGGAAACCACCGCGCCGCCGGCGCGATGAAACGTCGTCATGCACTTGCGCTCCGAGTCGAACGGCAGCTCGGCCAGACGCGGGGCCAGACGCTCTTGCGTGGCCTTGTCGTAGCCGGCCCGTGCCGCCGCCAAGTAGAGCGCCACTTCGGTCGGATCACCGCTAACACTGCCGTCGCTGGCGACGCGGGCATCGTTGCTCAACGCCAGCGCGCGGTAGAGCGCCGGCCACGGCTCGGCGCCATCGGCGGGCGCGGGTGAGGCGGCCCACACCTGCCCGCCGGCGTAGAACTCTTCCACCCGCATCCGGTTCTGCGTCAGCGTGCCGGTCTTGTCGGAACAGATGAAGGTGACCGAACCCAAGGTCTCCACCGCCGGCAGTCGCCGGATGAGCGCCTGCTTCTGCACCATCGTGCGAGCCCCGAGCGCCAACGACACCGTGACCACAGCGGGCAAGGCTTCCGGGATGGCGGCGACCGCGAGACTGACGGCGGTGAGAAACATGAGCACGACCGGCTCCCCGCGCAGCACGCCCACCAGAAACACCAGGGCGCAGACGGCGATCACGGCCAGCGCCAATTGCCGGCCGAAGCGCGCCAGCCGCTTTTGTAACGGAGTCTTGTGCTCGTCTGCGCCCCGCAGGAGATCGGCAATCTTGCCGAGTTCGCTCTGCGCGGCGGTCGCCACCACCACGCCGGCTCCCCGGCCGTAGCTCACCACCGTGCCCTTGTAAGCCAGGTTGCGCCGGTCCCCCAGCGGCAGCCCGAGCGCCGCCAACGCTTCAGTGCACTTCTCCACCGGCGCCGACTCGCCGGTCAGTGCCGACTCGTCCACCTTGAGCTGCACGGTTTCCACCAAGCGCAAGTCGGCCGGCAGCAAATTGCCCGCCTCCAGCAACACTACGTCACCGGGCACTAACTGCGCCGCCGGCAGCACCAGCACTTTGCCGTCTCGCCGCACCGTCGCGGTCGCCGACGCCAGCCGCTTGAGGGCCGCGACCGCGCGCTCGGCCCGGTACTCCTGCACGAATCCGACCAGGCCATTGAGCAGCACTATGATTACGATCGCCAGCGTATCGCCAGCATCGCCGATCGCACCGGAGATGATCGCCGCCCCGATCAGGACGAGGATCATGAAATCGGTGAATTGCCCGAGCAGCATCCGGTACGGGCTGCGACGGTGCTGCTCGGGAATCTCGTTGGGCCCGTGCACGAGCGCACGCCGGCCGGCCTCATCGCCGGATAGGCCGCTGCCGACATCGACCTGCAAGCGGGCCGCAACCTCCGCTACCGAGAGCGCGTGCCAAACCGGTGACTGATCGGCTGAAGCGGAGGTGCTGGAGGGCGCGGTTGCCATAGTGGGCGGAAGTTCTCGCGGGCCGTGAAGCCGTGGCATGGTAGCAAGAGAATCACGACAACACGACGTTGAGGCAAGCGGATAGCGCCATCAAGAGGATAGGAAAGCCGTAGCCGCGTAGCCGGCACCCACGGGGATGGTGAAGTAGAAGGTCGTGCCCTGCCCCGGCACCGACTCCAGCCAGATGTGCCCGCCGTGGCGCTCGACGATCTTCTTGCACAGCGCCAAGCCGATGCCTGTGCCGGCGTATTCCTCGCTGCGGTGCAGCCGGCGAAACAGCACGAACACCTGCTCGAAGTACTGTGGATCAATGCCGATACCGTTGTCTCGTACTGAGAAGACCCAACGCGGCGACTGGCCTTCGGCTGCGCCCACCCAGGTCGGTGGTTGGGCCGCTCCCGGCTGGTCGTCGCGCGTGGCCGAGACGTGGATTTCGGGCTTGCGTTCACCGCGATACTTGATCGCGTTGCCGAGCAGGTTCTGAAACAGCTGCGCCAGCTGCATGCCGTCACCTGGCACCGTCGGCAGCGCACCGCGCCTGATCACCGCCCCGCTCTCGGCAATTGCCGCCTGCAGGTTGCTGGCCGCGGTGCTCAGCGCCGCCTCGCAGTCGACTGAAGTAAACTCCTTGCCGTGGGTGGTAACGCGCGAGTATCTCAGCAGATCGCTGATCAGCACCTGCATCCGCTTAGCGCCGTCCACGGCATAGCCGATGAATTCTTGCGCATCGCGGTCGAGCTGCCGCTTGTAGCGGCGCTCCAGCAGCTGCAAGAAGCCGGCGACCATGCGTAACGGCTCCTGCAAGTCGTGCGAAGCGACGTAAGCGAATTGCTCCAACTCGGCGTTCGAGCGCTGCAGCTCGGCCAGCAGATGGGCACGCTCCTTTTCGCTGATCCGCCGATCGCTGACGTCCCGAATCACCGAGATGACCCCTTGAACCTTGCCGCTGCGGTCATACAGCAACGAAGCCCTAACCTCGGCCGGAAAAACACCGCCATCCTGTCGGCGCAAGATGTACTCGCCGCCGCTGAGGGTGCCCTCACTGAAGGCCTTCTCCATCTCCAGCGCCACTCGCGCCGTTTCCTCCGGGGCAATCAACTCAAACAGCTTTCGTCCAATCGCCTCCTCCGCGCTCGCGAAACCGAACATAGCGACCCCCTGGCGGTTGAGCGCGCAAACGTTGCCCTCCGCATCGACCAACGAGATGCCATCGGGAGAAAGCTCAACCAGCTGACGGTAGCGCTCCTCGCTTCCGCGCAGCGCCTCGCTGCTGCGGTTGAGCGCTTCGAGCATATCGTTGAACGCCGCTTGCAGTGAGGTTACCTCACTGCTGCTGCTGCTGCTGAGCACGGCGCGTGCCAAGAGATCACCGCGCTGCACACGGCGAGCGACTCGAGCCAAGTCTGTGATGGGTCGGACCAGAAGCCACCCGGCGCCGAACGCCAGCGTCGCGAACAGCAGCGTTGCCGCGGCAAAGATGGCGGTGATGGTGCGCGCCAACTCGGTCAACGGCCGAAACGCGAGCGCGGTGGGCTGGTCGAGCAGGAGGTGCCAGCCGCTGCCGCGATAGCCGAGGTAGCCGCTCTGGCGCGCGTCAGCTCGCATCAGCGGCTGGCCCGCTTCCGGGGTGATCAGCTCCGCGGTGTCGCCGAAGGCGTTGGGAGCGAGCACCGGGCGCTGCGCGCGTTCGGGCGGCAGCGGCTGTCCGATCTCGTCACGCCGTTCGGTGCGCGCCGCAATGATGATCCCGCGCGATCGACACCGATGCTGTGCCCGCACAGATCGGCCAGCCGCCCGATCTCAGGACGCGCCACGATCGCCTCGACCCCGGCGGAATCGTCTACCTTGATAACGAACACCAGATCGGCGCCTTCGAGATCTAACTTGATCAGATCGAACAATGCGAAGCTGTTGGAATCGAGCTTTCCGGCCATCACATCGCGCAACGAGGCGGCGTAGTCGGGGTTGGTATCGATCAACTCGACCGGCAGCCCCGCCTCGGCAAACCAGCCTTTCTTGTCGGCGATCTCGATCCAGTATTCGCCCGGCCAGTAGTAGCGGGGAAGCCGCATGGACAGGCCCGTGGTATGGGGGCGCTCCACGCTCGTCGCCCCGAACCGCCACCAGATCGCAGCGGCGATGGCGAGGACGACGAGTAAGGCAGTGCTAAGTGCAAGACGCTTCATCGCGATTCCAATCCGAAATCAAAACCTCACTCCCATCGCCACCACGGTGTCGAACGAATCGTGGCGGCCCAGGGCGGTGGCGCCGGAGTTGATGGTGGCGAACGAGTTGGTCAGCCCGGAGCGCGCCAGCGCGTCGCCGGGGATGCAGTAGCCAAGCAGCACGTTCAGCCAGAACCAATCGTTCGGGTACCATTCGACGACCAGGTTGAACTCGCTGCCGGTTAGCCGCAGCGACCAGTCCACACCCTCGATCGAGACCCGAGGCGCCGCCGAGCCGGCATCTTGCCCGAGCACCAGTCGGCTAACCACGGTCAGAATCGCCCCGGCCAGCGCCGCGCGTTTCGGCAATGCCCGCATGCATCGTCCTAGCCGGGGCCGACTGCCGCAACACTCATGCCGTTGCGGTCGCGCAATCACGGCTGGTGATTTGGCGCGCTAGGAATCTAGGCGAGTGGCAGTTCTGCGAACGAATTCAGCAGCTAAGAAGAAATGCCCGTCGGCCGAGTCCGACAGCAGGTCGGACTTACTGCCGCCGGGGCGTGCTTTCGGGTCGTCTTGAATGCTATGGTCCACGCCCGGCAACGCCATCATTCGGAGCAAGGAGCTATCATGCCGCAATCCGATCTGTCGCCTTCGTCTTCCGCCCACGGCAACGGTGGTAGAATCGATGGTCTTCCCCGCTTGGCGGATCTCAGCTCGCCGGTCGGGCAGAGCGAGACGTTCCAGGTGCTGCTGTCGCTTGCGGAGCGCAAGACGGGCCTGATTCCCGCACCGCTACTTGCCACTCACGTGCTGTCGGTAACCAGCGCGGGGGACTGGCCGCTGCAACGGGCGGCGATGGAGGCGTTACTGCGCCGCTGCAAGTTCGCCAAGCAGGACGCCCTCGAGGTCGCTTCGCGTCCGGCCGGCAAGGGCATGTACGGCCAGTACAAGACCAAGCGCGCCGGTTCGAGCGAGCGCCCGTACACCACGTTACTGGCAGGATTCGAACCGTTGCGCGCCAGTTGCGACTGTGCCGACTTCGTGCGCAACTCGCTGGGGATCTGCAAGCACGTGCTCACCGTGCTCGACGATCTCGCCGGCCGCGGGCACAGCCTCGCGAACGGGCAAGCGGCGCCGCCACCACCGCAGCGGCCTTGCGTGCACTGGCATCCGGTTCGCCCACTGACCGGCAAGGGCGACTGGCTCGAACGCGTCAGCCTGATCGCCGGCGGGGACGGCGGCTCATTGCCGGCCAATCTCAGCAAGTGGTTTTGTCGCAGCGATACGGGAGCACTGATTCCCGACCCCGCTCACGCGGGCACACCCCGCGGCCGCCTCGGGCTGGTGAATGCGCTCCTGTCGTTGGCAGCATCCCAACCCCGACGCCGCAGTGGGGACGGCGTGGCTATGGAGCCGGCGCTACGTCTCCTACTCGCAACGGAAAAGGAAAGCCTGGAACGTATCATCGGCAACCAGGTTGCGGCGCCGGCGTTTCAGCGGGCCTTGCACTCTCTCAAGCGCAAGCTGTACCCGTACCAAAGCGAGGGCGTCGAACGCTTCCTGACGGCGGGCCGGCTCTTGCTCGCTGACGATATGGGCCTGGGCAAGACCGTGCAGGCCATCGCCGCGGGTCACGCATTGTGGGCTACCGGCAAGGTGCAGCGCGGCTTGCTCATCGTGCCGGCCAGTCTCAAGCCGCAGTGGCTGCGGGAGTGGCAGCTTTTCACTGACACGCCGATCGCCGTCGTCGAGGGCGGGCCGGCGCAGCGCTGGGCGGCCTACCGCAAGCAGGCCAAGGGTTTCCTGATCGCCAACTACGAGCAGGTGCTGCGCGACCTCGAGCACATGTATGGATGGCGACCGGACCTCGTCGTGCTCGATGAGGCCCAGCGCATCAAGAACTGGGCGACCAAGACCGCGGCCTATGTAAAGAAGCTGCGGCCGAAATATCGGCTGGTTTTGACCGGCACCCCGATGGAGAACCGGATCGAGGAATTGGCCTCGCTGCTCGACTGGGTCGATGACTTCGCCTTGGAACCGAAGTGGCGGCTACAGCCGTGGCACTCGACCTACACCGACGGCAAGAAGGAGGTGGGCGGGGCGCGCCACCTCGACACCTTGCGCCAGCGTTTGTCCGGGAGCATGGTCCGGCGCGTCCGCAGCGAGGTATTGCGCCAGCTGCCGCCGCGTACTGACACCACGGTGACCGTCGAACTCACCGAGGCCCAGCGTGAGGAGCACGATGCCCTGATCCAGCCAATCGCCCAACTGGTGGCGATTGCCCGGCGCCGGCCGCTGGCGCAAGCCCAGTTCCTGCGGCTGATGAGTTTGCTGACGACCCAGCGCATCATCGCCAACGGCCTGGGCCAGGTGCAATTCGCCACGGTGTGGCCGGCGATCTCGCAGGTGCGCCAGCCCGACGCCGCCTTGGTGCAAACCCTATCGAGCCCGAAGCTGCTCGAGTTGCGCGAGATCGTGACCCAGCTCGCGCTCGAACAGGGCCGCAAGGTTGTTGTCTTCAGCCAGTGGCGCAGGATGCTGCAACTCGCCCATTGGGCCGTTGCCGGCCTGCTCGGCGAGCGCGGAGTGCGCGCGGTGTTCTTCACCGGACACGAGGGGCAACAGCGCCGGACACAGAACATCGTCGAGTTCCACGACGACCCGAACACGCGCGTGCTGTTCGCCACCGACGCCGGCGGCGTCGGGCTCAACCTGCAACGCGCCGCCAGCAGCTGCATCAACATCGAGCTGCCCTGGAACCCCGCGGTCTTGGAGCAGCGCATCGGACGCATCTACCGCATGGGGCAGAAGCAGCCGATCGACGTCTACAATCTGGTGAGCGAAGCCAGCATCGAGGGGCGGATCGCGGCGTTGGTGTCAGGCAAGCGAGCACTCTTCACCGGCCTGTTCGACGGCGACAGCGACGAGGTCCGCTTCGACCGCAGTGGTTCGTTCTTGGCGCGTCTGGAACAGATCGTCGAGCCGGTGCAGGTGCCCGATCTGCCCGAGAACCGCGACGGCGCGGACGACACCGAGGCCGCCGATCGCGAAACGGACGGAGTGGTGGGTGCGGCCGACGAGTCGCAGGACGTCGCTGCCGCCACCGCAGCGGCAGCCAGCACACTGCTTGTGGGTGCCGCGCCCCCTTCTGCGGTCGATGTGAAGTCGCTCTTTGCCGCCCTCGAAATCCGCCGCAGCGAGCGCGGCGGCATCACCATCGAGGCGCCGCCCGAGGCCGCCGCCACACTCGCCGCGCTGTTCGAAGGCATGGCCACCATGCTGCGCGCACAGGCAGCCGCCTAGCCGCTGCGGCGCCGTTCGGCGAGCCGGGCGCGAGTCATGCGCTCGCGCAGGCCGCCTTCCTCGATGAAGGCACGCTCCAATTGCCGAATCTGCCGGTCGAGCAGGTAACTGCTCACACGGATCAGGCCGATGATAACGTTGGCCGCAACCAGCGGATCGGCGCTCTCGATGCCCTTGCGGAAGGTCTCGTAGGTGGCGTCGGGGATTTGGTTCAGCTCGCGCAAGCGGCGTGCGTAAGCATGCTCTTTCGGCCACTCCGCCCCGCCGCGCACGCGCAGGAAGTCGCGGTAGTCAGCCAATAGCTCCTCCAGGCTGGCGCGCGCCACGTTGGTCAGCTTGATCTCGGTCTCCTTGGAGGTGGCCGACGCCATACTGCCTTCGATGATGTTCTGCTTACCGGAGCGCGCCGCCTGGACCATCTGGTCATGCGTGCGGCTGCGCCGGTCGATGAAGTGATCGCAGAAGTAGACAGTGGCGTCGTAGACGATCTCCGCCTTTTGGTAAGAGCGCAGGCGCTTGTAGCCACCGTGCCGCGGGATGAAGCCGGTGCTCATGGGCTAGCCCTTGGTAGCAAGCGAAGAAAAGGACTGCAAGAAGAAAAGGACAACAAGGGACTGCAAGGACAACAAGGACTGCAAAGACAGGAATGGCGCCAAGGTGTCCTTGCAGTCCTTGTTGTCCTTGCAGTCCCTTGTTGTCCTTGCAGTCCCTTGTTGTCCTTGCAGTCCTTTTCTTCTTGCAGTCCTCGCAGTCCTCACCATCCCCCTAGTCCGCCTCCCACACCAACGGCGCCACCGCTACCTCACCGTTAGTGAGTGTAGCCACCCACGGCCAGCCCGCGGTAGTGATGTACCAAGCCTCCTGCTGCGGCTGATACACCAGCTCGGCGGCGTGCGCGGCTAGCCGCGTCAACAGCGACGGCGAGCGCCGCACGCCGCGGTAAGTGCCGAAATCGTAGGGGTTGTCCGCATGGAACACCAGCGTGTCATTGTAAGAAGGCGGGTCGAGCCAGACCTTGGCCGCCAGCAGCGCCGCCGGCCAGAAGAACGAGTCGTTGTTGTAAGTCAGCGCCAAGTAGTAACGCCCCCGGTAGCGGGCCACGGCCGGCGACTCGGTCGAGGCTACGATGGCGTTGCGCTCGCTGCCCCAGCCGCTGTCTAAGGCCGCACCGATGTATTGCCAGCCCTCGAGGTCAAACGACTGGTAGAGGTCAACGCGCGAGAAGTAACGGCCGCGCGCGGTGCTGTAGAGCAGCCACTGCCCGGGCGCGAGCTTGAGGATCATCGCGTCGCGAAAGAACCGATGCATCGGCGCCGGCATGACGACGCGGTGATCGGCCCAGGTGATCCCGTCCGCTGAAGTCATGCGGTGCAACTGGTGGGGCGACCAGAACAGCGAGTAGCCGCCACTATCTGTGAGCACATGCGGCGCCCAGGCGAGTGCACCGAAGTCGGCCACCGGCGTCTCTTCGCGCATACCCGCGGCCGGCGGGAAGTCGGAACTGGAGCCGGAGGCGAAATACTTCTCCTCGGCGTAATTGCCGTCACTCTGCGAAGTGATGCCGAGCACCCGCCAACGACCGCCGGCATCCTGATAGACGGTGTGATCGTTGATGTAGCGGCCGTGCCGCTGCGGCCGGAACAGGGTCTGCCACGGCCCGGCGATGCGCGGGACGAAGACCGGCGCCTGGCCGGCTTCGACCGTGGCGCTGACTTCGCCGAGCAGGCGCGCCGGGCCGGCATCGGCCGGCTCGGCCCACACGCGATAACTGCCGCTCTGCCGCAGCAGGTACGAGCCGAATTTGGCGCGGCCGATCGGTTCCCAGGCCTGCGCCGTACGCCGCTCGACGCGGTATTGCTCGGCCCCGGGATCAGCGATCCACCCGAGGTGGGCCCAGCCGATGCCGCCGGCGAGCTGCAAGCCGAAGCCGGCTTGGCGTTGGCGCACGAAATGGCGCGGTATCGAGCTATAAAAATCGGTGGCCAGCGGCCATTCGAGCGCGCTGCGGACGGCGGCTTCGAGCAGCAGCCACAGGCCCAGGAGCGCAGCCGCAGCGGCTAGCAGTCGCCGCCCGCGTCCAGGGCGCTTGTGGGGCAGTGCGCTCAATAGAAATCCGGCCGCAGCATGGCGTCGGTGCCGCCGTCGACGAAGAGCACGCTGCCGCAGCAGAACGACGCATCCGGGCTGAGCAGGAACACGATCGCCGCAGCGATCTCCTCGGGCTCGCCAAAGCCGCCGGTGGGGATCGGAAACGACTGAATCGCCGGGCCAAACACCGGGTGATTCAGGCCTTCCTGCAACAGCGGAGTCATGACCGCACCGGGAGCAACGGCGTTGAGCCGGATGCCGGCCCCGGCCCACTCCGCCCCGGGCGCGCTGCGGCGCACCCAGCGCGCCAGCGCCAACTTCGAGCCGGCGTAGCAGCGGTGCCCGTCGAGCGTCATCGCCAGGCGGCGCGCCTCGGCTTCGTCACCGGCCAGACAAACCTCCACCAGTGGTGAGTCGGCGCCCGGGATGGTCGAGGAGTTCGACGAGACCGCCACTACGGCAGGATCCTCCCCCTGGGCCAGCGCCGGGCGCAGGCCGTCGAGCAACGCGATGGCGCCGAAGTAGTTCAGCGACACGATCGTCGACCACGGCTCGACCTGGGGCCCGACGCCGGCGCAGGCCACCAAGCCGTCGAGCCGGCCGCCGCAGAGCTGCAGCACCGCGGCCACCGCCGCCACCCGCCCGGCGGCGCTGGCCAGGTCGGCGATGACCTCGGCATCGCGCAGGTCGATACCGATGACCGTCTCGCCACCGACTTCCAGTCGCGCACGCGTGGCCGCGCCGATGCCGGACGCCGATCCGCTCACTGCAATAACACCCATCTGAGTCCTCCCGCCGGTAAGGGCACTAGCGCCTTCTACTGTGGCGCCGGCCGCGCCGCAACCGCCAGTCGTCCGCTATCCCCGCCCTCACTCACCTTCCGCACACTCCAGGCGCAGCGCCAGCGATCCCGTGGTATCGGCGAGCATCCCGATCCACCAATCGGCCCAGCCGTACTTCTGCGACAGCAGCCGGCGAATGCGCTGGTGCCCGTCGGGATTCGCCAGCACGGTGGCGCGACAGCGCCGGCGGGAGCCGCCGCGCAGCAGCTCGACCTGCGGATTGCTGCGGAGCTGGAGCAGAAACGGCCGCTCGGCGTTGGCCGCCTCGACCCAGGCGGCGCCCTCGGCATCGGCGATCCAGGTGCGCGTGTCACGAGCTGTGCCGTTCTGGTCGAAGGTGCGCAACACCACCACCTCACGGCCTTCCAAGGCGACGGCAGTCAGCGCACCGAACAGCAACAGCGCGGCGAGAGCGGCGCGGAGAACCCGCTTAACCGCCCGCCGCTTGGCAGCGGCAGCTATGGCGGTACGACGCCCGCTCACGGCGCGTCGCCGGGGTTGAACAACGCCTCGATCACGTCGCCGGTCACCGCCGCCAGCGAGGCCACCACCAGCGTCGCCAGGGAGAAGTCGTTCTCGAGCGTGAAGTCATGCGGCACGGCGATGCACTTGCATCCGGCGCGGTGGGCGGCAACGACGCCCTTGTAAGCGTCCTCGATCACCACGCAGCGCGCCGGCGGCAACTGCAAGCAGGCGGCCGCGGCCAGGAACGCATCGGGCTCGGGCTTGGCGCCCCGGTAATCCTCGCGCGTGACGATGGCGGCGAAGAAGCGGCGCAGGTCGAAACGGTCCATGACGAACGACACGTCCAGCGCCGATGAATTGGTCGCCAGCGCCAGCGGGAAGCCCGCGCTGAGCCGGCCCAGCGCCTCGACCACGCCGGGCATGAGCGTAACCTCGGCGCGCAGCAGCTCGTGATAGACGGGATTCTTCAGCGCCCGCAGTGCCCCGGCATCGAGCGGCAGCTTGTACGTCTTGACCGCGTACTCCGGACCGCGGCCGGCCGCGATCCACTCGCGGCCGTACTCCGCCCGCGAGATGCGCACGCCGTACGGCTCCAGTACCCGGCAATACGAACGGTACTGCAACCCTTCCGAGTCGATGATCACGCCATCGAGGTCGAAGATGATGCCGGCGGACATGCGGGCGACGGCAGGCAAAGCCAGCGGCAAGAAGCTGCGCGCGCCGGGCTATTGCGCCACGGTGACGCTCTTGATCACGACCGGTTCCACCGGGACATTCTGGTGCGGCATCTTGCTGGTGGTGGCGACCTTTTCGATTTTGCGCACCACGTCCATGCCCTCGACCACCTTACCAAACACGGCATAGCCGTGGCCGTCGGGGTTGGGGCGGTTGAGGTTGGCGTTATCGACCACGTTGATGAAGAACTGCGCCGTCGCGCTGTCGGGGTCGCCGGTGCGCGCCATCGCCAAGGTGCCGGTATCGTTCTTCAGGCCGTTGGCGGCCTCGTTCTTGATCGCGGCATTGGTGGGCTTTTGGCGCATCTGCTGATCGAAGCCGCCGCCTTGGATCATGAAGCCGGGAATGACGCGGTGGAAAATGGTGCCGTCGTAGAACTTACTTGCGACGTAGGCCAGGAAGTTCTTCACCGTAGCCGGCGCCTTGTCTTCGTGCAGTTCGATCTTGATGTCGCCGAGCGACGTGGACATGAGAACCATCGGATTCTTCCCTTCTGCGGCTGAGGCGCCGGTCGTAATTAGGGCAAGCAACATGGCCCCGGTCATTGCAGGAAACCACCGCTTCATCATGAGCCTCCGTTTCGTTCGCCGGCATGCATAGCAAGTCCCGCAAGTGGCGCAAGCCCCGCCGCCGCCCGCCCTTGAGCCGCGGCGCCGGCTCCGCTATGACAGCGGCCTCTGCGCGCGTCACCGAACCGAACGAAGGAGCCTCCATCAAACATGAGTGAACCGAAGTCGAAACACATCGTCTGGCATCAGGGCAACGTCTCGAAGGCTGATCGCGAGACCATCCTGGGTCACAAGTCGTGTACCGTGTGGATGACCGGCCTGTCGGGATCAGGCAAGTCCACCCTCGCCGTCGCGCTCGAGAAAGAGCTGTGGGATCGCGACGTGCACACCTTTGTCCTCGATGGCGACAACGTTCGCCACGGTCTGAACAAGGATCTCGGCTTTTCACCCGAGGACCGCAACGAGAACATCCGCCGTATCGGCGAGGTGGCGAAGCTGTTCACCGAAGCCGGAGTCATCAACGTCACGGCCTTCATTTCTCCCTACCGCGCCGATCGTGACCTTGCCCGCAAGCTTATGGCCAACGGTGACTTCATCGAGGTCTTCGTCGACTGTCCAGTGGATGTCTGCGAGCAGCGCGACCCCAAGGGCCTCTACAAGAAAGCCCGGGCCGGCCAGATCCCCGAGTTCACCGGCATCTCCGCCCCTTACGAAGCTCCGCTCCAGCCCGAGATCACGGTGAACACGGCAACGCAGACCGAGGCCGAGAGCCTGCGGGTAATTCTCGGCTACCTCGAGCGCAACGGCTACGTGCCGGGCGCGCAAAGCTAATCCTGCCCCGTGACCGGGCCGATGACCTCGGCCCGGTCGACAGCTTTTGCGGCGCCCGCCGCCGCGCTCTCAACCCAGCCAGTTCGCAGGTAAGGTCGCTAGCGCCGCTGCCAGATCAGGCAGCGTTGCCAGAATTGCGCCGACGCTACTGAGCGGAAGTAATCCACGCGGTCCGCCGCGCGCCGATGGCATTGGTCTTGCTGCCGAAAAAGCGCGTGAGAGCAGTTGTCATGAGTTTTCCGGCCTCTGTTCGTCGCTCTCGCGAGATGGGCGAGAAACCGGCCGGCGCGGGCGCAGCGATCCCCCCGTTGCGTCCGCGCGCGCGCCGGCCGCCCATCTCGCGCCTCCCGCTGCGACTACGCCTCAATCGCCACCTCGAACGCCACGCGCAGCGCTACTACCGGACCGGCGACTACCTGCTCTACGCCGGAGTGGTGGCCGTGCTACTGAGCGCGACGTACTTGCTCGCCTTCAGCGACTGAAGCCGCATCAGCCCCGTGCAGTTGTTGTTTCACCAGCGCAGCCGGTCGAGTTGCCGGCGCTCGCGCTTGGTCGGGCGTCCGCTGCCACGTTCGCGCGCCACCACCGGCGGCGTCGGCTCGCTGCGCGGCGGTGGCGGCGGGGTGAGATCTTCGTAGAGCAGGCGTGCCTGCTCAGCCGGCCCGCGCCGCTCGGAGAGCGCGCGCACTTGCAGTTGGCGTTTGCCGGCTTCGCTGGTGATCGTCACCCGGTCACCGGGGCGAAGCGCCTTGTGCGGCTTGGCGGCACCGCCGTTGACGTGCACCTTCCCCCCATCACAGGCGGTGGCGGCCAGGGTGCGGCTACGAAACATGCGCGCCGCCCACAGCCAGCGATCGAGGCGCACCGCATCGTCCATGGCAGCCTCAGCGCGGTGGCGGCGATTGCAAGGTGCGGATGAGCTGCACCGCCTCGGCGGGTGTGGCGGCAAACGCCAGCAGCCGGCAGTCCTCGTCACTGACCACGAGGTGCTGACGCCAGGCTTCGATGATCGGCGGCCAGCAGCGGCCCAGCAGGATCAACGGCCGCGGCTCGATCACCCGCATGTAGAGCTTGTTCCACACCAGACACAGCTCGGTCAGTGTGCCCATGCCGCCGCGCACGGCGACATAGGCACACGACTGGCGCACCAACCCTTGCAAGCGTTCGTAGAAGTTGGCGCTTGGCAGCACGCGCTTGACGAAGCGGTTCGGCGCCAGATCGAATTGATCCATGGTCACGCCGATGACGTCACCATGCCGTTCGTGCGCACCGCGGCTGACCGCTTCCATCACGCCGGCGTAGCCGCCGGTGCAAACGGCGTAGCCGGCCTCGGCCAGCCGCCGCCCGAGTTCGACGCCTTCCTGGTACTCCTCACTCTCCGGCCCGCAACGCGAACCGCCGAACACCGAGACGATAAGTTGCGCGTTCACGGCAGCCCGCCCTATACGGTTGCCCCGGCGCTGGCAAGAGCCGGGGCCCTTATCGGCAACGATCGCCTACAACGCGCAGATCACCGCCTCGGCGCTGGAGACGCTCAGCCCCGGGCCGGGCTCGACTTGCAGCTGCTGCACCACCCCGTCCTTGACCACCATCACGTAGCGCTGCGAGCGCATCCCCATACCGAAGCCGCTGGCATCGAGCGTCAGGCCGATGGCTTTGGTGAACTCAGCGTTGCCGTCGGCGAGTAAGCGCACGCGGCCCTTGGCGTGGTGGGCCTCACCCCAAGCGCCCATCACGAAGGCATCGTTCACCGCCACGCACACGATCTCATCGACGCCCTTGGCCTTGATGTCGCCGGCTTGCTCGACGAACCCCGGCAGGTGCTTCATCGAGCAGGTCGGGGTGAATGCTCCCGGCACCGCAAAGAGCACCACCGTTTTACCCTTACAGACCTCGCCTACGCTGACATCCTTGGGGCCGCTCTCGCCCATCTCTTTCAGCTTCACATCCGCCGGTAGCCGGTCGCCGACTTTGATTGCCATTGTTTGCCTCCTTCGCTTGTTGGTTGCCGTTCTGTTCGTACACCGCGGTGACACCGTCTGGCGCAAGCACAGCCGCCACTGCACGCGCCGCCGAACATCCGCTCATACTGCAGCAGTCGCCGAGCGCTGCGGCCAGGCCGGACGTCACCACTATCTTTGAGCCAACTTCCTACTCGCGCGGCAGGACTGACGCAACCGCGCGCCAGCAGGCGGCTGGCGTTAGCCGCACACCTCGGTGATCACGCGCACCGCGTTTTCACCGAGGACCTTACGCACGGTGGCGGGGCCATGCCCGCGCGCAAGCAGGCCGGTGGTGAGCCGCGGCATCGCGGTCACGTCTTCGAGCCCGGCTGCCGGGGTGATGAAGCCGTCGTAGTCGGAGCCGATCCCGACGGCGTCTTCTCCGCCGACTTTGATGGCGTGGTCGAAGTGGTCGAGGACACGTTCGAGGTCAGCACCGCTGGCGCTGACGAACCCGCGCTCGAAAACGATGCCGAGCACGCCGCCGCGGTCGGCGACGGCGCGGATCTGCTCGTCGGTGAGGTTGCGCCGGTGCGCATACACGGCGCGGCAGCCGGTATGGCTGACCATGAACGGCCGCTTCATCACCGCCAGCGCATCGCTGAAGCCGGCGTCGTTGAGGTGGGCGAGATCCACCAGCATTCGCAGCCGCTCCATTTCGCCGATCAACTCGCGGCCGAAGTTGGTGAGGCCCTGGCCATCGAACTCCGCCACGGTCATCGGGTAGCCCGCCTCGGAAGCTTGGAAATGGACCAAGCCGATCGAGCGCAGCCCGCGCGCGTGAGCGGTACGAACGTTGTCGAGCGAGCCCTCGAGGCCGTGGGCGCCTTCGAGGCAGGGCAGGCCGGCGACCTTGCCGGCCAGGTGAGCGAAGCGCAACTCCGAACCGTTGCGGACCACGGCCAACTGCGCCGGATAGCGCCGTGCGGTGTCGTGCATCAAGTCGAGCGTCTTCAGCACCGCCTCAAAGCCGCGCAAGCGCTCGAACCACGACAGCACCTTCAGCGGCAGCATCAGCTCCGGGCGCACCTGGCGCGGATTGACGACGATGCCGAAACCAACGCCGCCCACGCCGCCGGCGGCCAAACGCGGCAGGTCGGCGTGCCAGCCGAACGGCGACGCCGGCAGCCGGTTTTCGTGCCGCCGGCCCATGTCGTACCCGAGCAGCCGCACCCACAGAAACGAATCGACGTGGAGATCGATGACCAGCGCGCCGAGGTGCAGCGCCAAGGCATCGGGCGTCACCCGCGGCGCGGGCTGCTGGCGGCAGCCGAGCGTGAGTGCGCCGCCCGCCGCCGCGCTGGCTCGGATGAAGTCGCGCCGTGAGAGCGCCGTCATGCCTCGCCCCCAGCGCTACGCGCCCAGCTCGGCGAGCAGACGGACCGCGTCCACCTGCATCGTGCCGCAGACCATCGTCGTTACGCTCGAGGCGCGCCACGCCGCCAGCCGGTCGCGAATGCGCTCCTTGGGCCCGACCAGCGAGATCTCATCAGCAAGTTGATCGGGAACCGCGGCGGCCGCTTCATCCTTCTTGCCCTCGAGGTAGAGATCCTGAATGGTCTTGGCCGCCTCTTCGAAACCATAGCGGCAGGCCAGTTCGTTGTAGAAGTTCTTGCCGCGCGCGCCCATGCCGCCGATGTAAAGGGCCAGCACCGGCTTGATAAAGTTCAAGCAGCCGGCAACATCATCGCCGAGGATTACCACCGGGCCGGCAGCGATGTCGAAGTTGTGTAGCCCCTTGCCGTTGCCGGCCTTGTTGAAGCCGCGGTGCAGGGCGTCGCGATACACCTGCTCGGCGCGGTAAGGGGAGTAAAAGATCGGCAGCCAACCGTCGGCGATCTCGGCCGCCTGCTCGACGCTCTTCAACCCGGTAGCCGCGACGTAGATCGGAATCGGCCGGCCGTGCACGATGCTCTTGAGCGGCTTGCCCAAGCCGGTAGCCCCGGCGCCGCGGTAAGGAATCTGGTAGTGCTCGCCCTGATGTTCCAGCGGCTTCGCCCGCGCCCATATCGCTCGCACGATCTCGATGTACTCGCGCGTGCGCTTGAGCGGTTTGCCGTAAGGCACGCCGTGCCAGCCCTCGACCACCTGCGGGCCGGAGACGCCGAGGCCCAACAAGAAGCGCCCGTTGGAAAGCTGATCGAGGGTGGTGGCCGTCATCGCCGTCATGGCCGGCGAGCGGGCCGGCATCTGCATAATGCCGGTGCCGACGCTGATGCGCGCGGTCTGCGCCAGGATCCAGCTCGCCGGCGTGATCGCATCGGAGCCGTAGGCTTCCGCCGTCCAGACCGAATGAAAGCCGAGCCGATCGGCTTCCTTAATCAGCTCCATGTTGAGCGCCACCCGCGCCCCGGAATAGCCCGCGTTGAGCCCGAATCGCATCTCCCGCCCTCCTTGGCGCCCCATCTATGACCGCTTGCCGCGCTTGGTCAACCGGGGGGCTAAGTCGTTATCGCAGTGGGGGTGAGGGGTTTATCATTCCGGCGCCATGAAGCCGCACCAGAAATCCCCGCTGCGCCTCGATCATCAGTTCGGCGGCCTTGGCCACGGAATAGAAGCGGCAGACGTCGTTCTCCCAGTCCGGATGGCGGCAGCGGCCCTGCTCGCCGCCTTGATACGCTTGAGCGCTCGGCGTAGGCTGGCGCCATCACTAGCGCGACTCATTCGACAGCTCGCAGGCGCGAGCGAGGAGAGTTATGGCAATGACGCAATTGGAGGCAGCCCGCAACGGCATAATCACCGCCGAAATGCGCCGGGTGGCGCAGCGGGAGCAAGTAACGCCGGAATTCATCCGCGCGGAAGTGGCCCGCGGCCGTCTGGTGATCCCGGCCAACAAGCACCACCTTGCCGGCAGCAGCGGGCAGACGCCCGCGCCGGCCAACGGTAACGGCCAAGGCCACGCTGAGTACGAGTATACCGATGCCGATGCCGGCCATCCCGGCGCAGCTGCCGGTGCGCGCTACTGGGTCAACCAGACCGTGGCGCAACGTTCGGCGGTGATCGAGGATCCGAGCATCCTTCCCGGCGAGCGCGCCTGCAAGCGGCTCGACCCCACCGGTATCGGCCGCCTGATCACCACCAAGGTCAACGCCAACATCGGCGCCTCGCCGGTCACCAGCGGCACGCACGAGGAAGTCGAGAAACTCCACTGGGCGCAGAAGTATGGCGCCGACACGGCGATGGACCTTTCCACCGGCGGCAACCTCAACGACTGCCGCCAAGCCATCATCGACAACAGCACCATCCCGATCGGTACCGTGCCGATCTACAGCATGATCATCGGCCGGCGCATCGAGGACCTCACCTACGACGTCATCCTCAAAGAGATCGAACGCCAGGCCCGCCAAGGCGTGGATTACTTCACCATTCACGCCGGCGTGCTCAAGGAGCACCTGCCGCTGATCAAGCACCGCACCACCGGCATCGTCTCGCGCGGCGGCTCGCTCCTGGCCAAGTGGATGATCACCCACAACAAGCAAAACCCGATGTACGAGCTGTTCGACGAGATCAGCGCGATCATGCGCCAGTACGACGTCACCTACTCGCTCGGCGACGGCTTGCGGCCGGGCTGCCTGGCCGATGCCTCCGATCCCGCGCAGTTGGCCGAGCTCTACACCCTCGGCGAGTTGACCCAGCGCGCCCGGGCGGCGGGCGTGCAAGCAATGGTGGAAGGCCCCGGCCACGTGCCGCTCGATCAGATCGCCTTCAACATGCAGCTGCAGCAGCGGGTGTGCGACGACGCCCCGTTCTATGTACTGGGGCCGCTGGTGACCGACGTGTTCCCCGGCTACGACCACATCACCAGCGCCATCGGCGCCACCGAAGCCGCCCGCGCCGGCGCCGCCATGCTCTGCTACGTAACGCCCAAAGAGCACGTCGGCCTGCCCAAAGCGCAGGACGTCAAGGCCGGCTGCATTGCCTACAAGATCGCCGCCCACGCCGGCGACATCGCTCGCGGCATCTCCGGTGCGCGCCAGTGGGATGACGACTTGTCGCGGGCACGCGCCGCGCTCAACTGGCCTAAGCAGTTCGAGCTGGCGTTCGACGGCGAGACCGCGCGTGCACTCCACGACGAAGACCTCGAAATCGACACCGACTTCTGCGCCATGTGCGGCCACGACTGGTGCAGCATGCGGATCTCGAAAGAGATCACCGAGTTCGCCAGCGGCAAGGACCCCGACTTCCAGCCGCAGCGCACCTCGATGCGCAGCCCGGGGGTCACCCGCGAAGGTGAAGAACTCCTGCGCCAGCGCGGCGTGCTGCCGCTGGTCAAGGGCCGGCACGCCTGCCACAGCGAGGTCACACCCGACGCCGAGCGCGCGCGCGCCGTCCAGGAGCAAGCTAGCCGCTAAGCTACCGCGAGGGCGGCTTTCACTGCCAGCTGCGGCCGGCGGCTTTGAGCAGCCCTGCCACGGTTGCAGTCGCCGCGTTCACGGCGGCGTCGCCCGCCAGTTCCTCGACCGCCAGCGGCAGCCGCCAGTTCCAGTTCTGATGACTCGGCGTGGCCGGAACGTTGATGCGGTCGCGCCAGCCGAGCAGGTCCTGTAGCGGCACAATCACGAAAGCCGAGCCCGCCTGGTACAAGCGCTCGAGCAAAGCGGCGTGCGGCAGCGGCATCGCTGCCGCCGCCTCGCGCTCCGGCTCACTGCCCAGCAACGCCAGCACTTGCGCGCGCTCGTCCGCGGCTAGTCCGGCCCACCACTCCACCAGCGTGTCGGTGTCGTGCGTGCCGGTAGTGGCCACCGACAGCGGATCGTACTGCCGCGGATCACGGTACTGGTGCGGGTCACGTTCCCAGCGAAACACCTTGTAGCCGGGAATACCGAGCTGGTGGAGGACGGCGCGCACCCAAGCCGGCACCGAGCCGAGATCCTCCGCCACCGGCAGGGCCGCACTGCTGTCTTCGAGCACCGCGCGCAAGAAGGCCTCGCCTTGCTCCCGCTGCGCGCTTTCGTCGGCGGGTACGAAGCCGCGGCGCCGGCCATCGTTGGCGATGGCATAGGTGCGAAAGAAGCCGATGATGTGGTCGATGCGAAAAAGGTCGTAGAGTGCGCTTGCCTGACGCACGCGCAAGCGCCACCAGGCGAAGTCGGTTGCGCGTACGCGCGGCCAGCGATACATCGGCAGCCCCCAGCTCTGGCCGCTGGCGCTGAAGTCGTCGGGCGGAGCACCGACACTGTAGTCAGGGTCGAACTCGTCCTGCCGTGCCCACACATCGGCGCTGTCACGGCTGATCACAAACGGCAGATCACCCTTGAGCCAGACGCCGCATTGCCTGGCGGCGCGGCGCACCGCGCCCCATTGCTCGGCTGCCCGCCACTGGACAAAGCGCAAGAACTCCAGCCGCGGCTGCAGCGCCGCGGCGGCCGCTGTCAGCGCCGCCGGCTGGCGCTGGCGCAACTCAGCCGGCCAGTGCTCCCATGACTCCGCCCCTTGCCGCTCTCTGAGCGCGCGGTAGAGCACGTAATCATCGAGCCAATGGCGCTGCGCCGCGCTGAAGCGCCGAAAGCGCCGCCACTCGGGGCTGCTGCGAGTGCGCCTGAAAGCGACGAACGCCGCCGCCAGCGCCCCCAGCTTGGCGGCGCGAATGGCGTCGCGCGGCAGTACGCCGTCGCGCGGCCCAACCGCCCCCACGGGCGGGGCACCGGCGATCGCGTGGACGCTCAAGTACAGCGGATCGATCGCAAACGCGCTCAGCGCGTTGTACGGGCTGGCTTCGCCCGGGCCGGTCTCGTTGATCGGCAGCAATTGCACCACCCGCTGGCCGAAGCCGGCAGCCCATTGCAGCAACGGCACCAGGTCGAGGATCTCGCCGATGCCGGCATCGCGCCGGCCGCGCAAGGAGAAGAGCGGGATGGCCAGACCCGCGCAGCGGGCTTGAAGCGACGGGCGCGCCATGTTCGCGCGACCCTATGCGGCAGCCACTAGGGCGTCAAGCCGCTGCGTCGCCTTGACAGCCGGGCCGGCCCGTAGCAGAAGCTCGACGGCTGGCGGCGGCCGGTGATCAGATCATTTGGGGGAGCGGTGACAACACTGCTGATACGCAGGAAGACAGTGAGGCACTGGGCGGGCGGGCTCTCCGCGTTGGCGGTCTTGGCCTGGCTGCCGGCCAATCCGTGCGGCGCGGCGATTGAAGAGGTCGAGGCCACCGGCCGCTACCATCTCGGCGACAACGACAGCAAGCTCGATGGCCATCGCCTGGCGCTGATGGAAGCCAAACGCAACGCGCTCGAAAAGGCCGGGACCTACGTCGAGAGCATCAGCGAGGTGAAAGACTTCCAGCTCACCCGTGACGAGGTGCGCACCTACACCGCCGGCATCCTCGAAGTCACCGAGGAGGGCGAGCCGAAGTGGCAGATGGTCGGGTCGAATCTGGAAGTCACCGTCAAGGTCAAGGTCCGCGTCGACAAGGATGACGTCGCCCGCCGCCTCGCGGCTATTCGCGAGAACAAAGAGGCCGCCGCGCAACTCAAGGAGGCCGGCGCCAAGACCAAGGAGAACGAGCGCAAGATCGCCGATCTCAACCGGCAATTGAAGACCGCGAAGAAGGGCAGCCCCAAGGCCAAGCAGGCGCAGGAGTCACGCGCCAAGGCGCTGGCCGACCTGGACGCCTCCGCGCTCAAGGCCCACGCCGCGGTGGCGCGGAGCTACTCCGAAAAGGGGCTAGCGCAAGCGCGCGCCTACCTCGAACGTAACGTCAAGATTCGCGGCTGTGCTCCGGCCCCGTCCGCCGCGGACAACCCCGCCGCTGCCGTCGATCCCGCCTGGTTGTGGCTCGCCGCCCCGGCAGTGGCGCTGATGATCGGCAAGTCGCGCAGCCGCCGCGGCTGAATTTCGCGGCCGTGCCAGGGCCGGCACTCACACGCTGCGAATATCCCACACCCGGGCGGCGTACTCACGAATGGTGCGGTCGCTGGAGAACTTCCCCATGCGGGCGACGTTCAGAATCGCCTTGTGCAGCCAGCGCTCGCGCTCGGTGAACTCCTGCGACACCCGCCGTTGCGCCTCGATGTAGGAAGTGAAATCCGCGATGTGGCAGTATTCGTCGCCGTCGAGCAGCAGCTCGGAAAGCCAGCGGAACAAACCCGGCTCCTTGGGGCAGAAGCGCTCAGAGCTGAACGCGTCCACCACCCGGCGCACGCGGGCGTCGCGCTCGTAGCTGGCGCGCGGCCGGCAGCCGCCGTTTTGGCGCAGGTGCGCGATCTCCTCGGCGGTAAGACCGAAGATGAAGATGTTCTGCTCCCCGAGCTCGTCGCGCATCTCGATGTTGGCGCCGTCAAGCGTACCGATGGTCAGCGCGCCATTGAGGGCGAATTTCATATTACCGGTGCCCGAGGCCTCGGTGCCCGCCATCGAGATCTGCTCACTGAGGTCGGCCGCCGGAATGATGCGTTCGGCCAGAGACACGCGATAGTCCGGCACGAACACCACCGTCATCAGACCGCGCGCCCGCGGATCGTGATTGATGACGCGGGCGACGTTGTTGATCAGTTTGATGATCTGCTTGGCGGCCCAATAGCCGGGTGCCGCCTTGCCGGCGAAGATGTAAGTGCGCGGGACGAGCGGCGCGCGGCCATCTTCGACCAGGCACAAGTACTCGTGCACGATCCCCATCACCGCCAAGAGCTGCCGCTTGTACTGGTGAATGCGCTTGGCGTGCACGTCGAAGAGCGAGTCGGGGTCGACGCAAACGCGGGCGCTGTGCTTGATCAGCTGCGCCAGCCGCTCCTTGTTGGCCTGCTTGATGGCCACGAAGCGCTGCTGAAAGACGGCGTCGGCCGCCACCGCTTCTAGCCCGCGCAACTGCTCCAGGTCGGTCACCCAGCCATCACCGATTGTTTCGCTGATCAGCCCGGCCAGCGCCGGGTTGGCCTTGAGCAGCCAGCGCCGCTGGGTGACGCCGTTGGTCAGGTTGTGAAAGCGCTCGGGCCAGAGCCGATAGAAGTCGGGGACCAGCCTGGTTTTGACCAACTCCGAGTGCAGCGCGGAGACGCCATTGACCGAGTGGCTGCCGACGATCGCCAAGTGGGCCATCCGAACCTGCGCCGGCGGGTTGTCGTCGATGATCGACATCCGCTGCCAGCGCCCGCTGTCACCCGGCCACAAGCGCGCCACCTGGCGGTGGAAGCGGTCGTTCACCTCACGGATGATTTGCATGTGACGCGGCAGCACGTGTTCTAACAGCGCCGCCGGCCAGCGCTCGAGCGCCTCCGGCAGCAGCGTGTGGTTGGTGTAGCCGAGGATTTCCTGCGTCATCGCCCAGGCCTGCTCCCAGCCCACGTCATCCTCATCCACCAGCATGCGCATCAACTCGGCCACGGCCAACGCCGGATGCGTGTCGTTGAGCTGGATGGCGATCTTCAGCGGCAGCTCCGCGATGACCGCGTGCCGGCGCCGATAGCGGCGGAAGATGTCGCGCATGGCGCAGGCAACGAAGAAGTACTCTTGCAACAAACGCAGCTCGCGCCCGGCCGGTACGTCGTCCGGCGGATAGAGGACCTTGGAAATGTTCTCCGAGACGATCTTCTGCTCGACGGCCTTGAGATAATCGCCGCCGTTGAAGATCTCCATGTCGAATTCGTTCGAGGTGCTGGCGGAGTAGAGCCGAAGCCAGTTCACCGTGTGACCGCCGTAGCCGACGATCGGCATGTCATGCGGCACACCGACCAGCACTTTCCAATCCAGCCACATGGGGTTGTAGTTGTTGCGGCGATCCTGTGCGTGGTCGATGCGCCCGTAGACCGGCACCACACAGGTGTCGGCCGGACGCGCGATCAACCACGGCGAGGACTCGGCGAACCAGTTGTCCGGCCGCTCGTGTTGGAACCCGCCGCGGATCTCCTGCTTGAACAGGCCGAACTCGTAGTTGATGCCGTAGCCGAACCCCGGCATCCCGAGCGTGGCAAGCGAATCCAGGAAACAGGCGGCCAGCCGTCCCAAGCCACCGTTGCCGAGCGCAGCATCGGGCTCGCACTCGCGCACCTCTTCGAGCTCGGTGCCGAGCGCGCGCAACACGTCCTCGCACAAATCGGCCATTCCCAGGTTGACCAGGTTATTGACCAGGGAGCGGCCCATGAGAAATTCGAGCGAAAGGTAGTACACCCGCTTCGCATCCGCCCGCTGATAGCGCGCCTCGGTTTCCAACAGGCCATCGATGAGCCGGTCGCGAACGGCGAGGGCGGTGGCCAGAAACAGGTCGTGTGCCGATAGGCCGCGGAGTTCTTTCGCCAGCGAGTAGCGAACGTGCTTGGCAATCGCCTCGTAGAGTTCGGGCCAGGCGCTCGCTCGCGTTGAAGCTATGCTCGTGTTCGCCCGCACCGTCACCTACCAGAGTCGCGCCGACGCAACGGAGCAGGGCGCATGCCAGGCACGACTCGCGCCCGCGCGCTTTCCCTCACTCGCCTATAGTGTCACCCGATCGCCGAACGCCGGCGGAGTCACCGAATGCTGACACGGGTGGGGTCGAACGTCTTCACCAGCGTCAGTACGTTTTGGTCGCCCGCCCGCGCGTAGGACACCTGATCCATCAGCGACCGCATGATCATGAATCCGCGTCCCCCTTCGGTGGGCTCCTCCGCGCCCTCGCCGGCCGCTTCAGCCAGATTGCTTGGCGACTGCTGCATGGTGCGGCCGCGGTCGCAGACCCGGCACACGACGCAACCGGCTTGCAGCTCGATGACGACCTCGACGCGATGACCGCTCTGGTTGCCGTACGCATGCTCGATGGCGTTGTTCACCGCTTCCACGACGGCAGCCTCGACCTCGCGGGCCTTGGCTGCGCCTAGCGGGCTAGCGCCACAGATCGCCGCCACCGCCTGCCCGACCAGAAACACCGAGTCGAGTTGGCTGTCGATGGCCAGAGTGATGGTTCCCGTGCGCATGCTCACGCACTGCCGCGCGACAGTGCCGCCACGGCCTCGCGTTCGTCGGCGAAGATTTCGAACACCTTGTCCAGGCGCGTCAGCTTGAACATGCTCATGACGGTTTCGCGCGCGCCGCAAATGGCCAGCTCGCCACTGTCACCCAGCTGTTTGCGGATGGCGACGAGGGCACCCAGCCCGCTGCTGTCGATGAACTCCACATCGTGCACGTCCAAGACCAGGCGGTGATGCCCGGCCGCAACCAGCTCCGCCAGCTGCGCCCGAAAGCCGCCGGCCAAGCGCGCGTCGAGTCGCTTGTCCACCGGCCGGACCACGAGAACCTCCCCCTCGCTCCGTTGTTCCAGTTCCATATCGCGCTCTCTACCTCATCCGCGGGCGTGCGCCGTCAACCCTCCGCCGCGCCCTGCCCTTCGAATTCAACTACTAGCATAGTGACATCATCCTGGAGCGGCCGGCCAGCGCCGAACTCCAGCAGCGATTCCATCACGCGATCGCAGACGCCGTCCAGCGCCTGCGCCCGCGACGCCGCCAGCACTCGCTGCAAGCGTTCCGCACCGAACAACTCGCCCGCGGGGTCGGCGCGCTCGGCGATGCCGTCGCTGCAAAGGAACAGTCGATCCCCGGCGCCGAGCTTCACCTGCTCCTGCTCGAAGGCAATCGGGGCACCGATGCCGATGATCGTACCGCCCGCTGGCAGCACCTCGAACTCGCCGCCGGCACGCAACAGCAGCGGCGGTGGGTGGCCGGCGGCGCTGTAGGTCAGCCGCCCATCGACACAATCCAGCAGCGCATAGCACATGGTGACATAGCGACCGAAGCGCTCGATTGGATACTCGCGTTCGAGCAGCTGCAAGACCTCAGCCGGCAGCCGCGGCGCTGGCGGCCGGCCCGGCGCCACCAGCAAGCCAGCGCTCAGCGACAGGCTTTGCGACAACGACACGGTCACCATCGCCGCCGGGACGCCGTGGCCGCTGACATCGATGACGTAGAGCGCCAGATGCCGCGAGTCCAGCGGCACGAGATTAAAGATATCGCCACCGACTTCTCCGCAAGGCGCAAAGCGCCAAGCTACGCGCACACCGGCGATCGCCGGCGGCGCTGCCGGTATCAAGCTGCTCTGGATCACCGCGGCCGCGCGTAGATCCTCATCCAGCCGCGCTTGCTTGTCGCGCAGCTCCTGGTTGATCGCCAGCAACTCACGCGTGAGCCGCCGAAGCTGCAGCTGTGCGCGGACGCGCGCCAACACCTCGCCCCGGTCGAACGGTTTGGTGACGTAATCGACCGCCCCGAGCTCCAATCCTTTGATCTTGTCGGCCGGCTCGGACAGCGACGAGAGGAAGATGATCGGGATCTGGGCACTGGCCGGATGGCGCTTGAGCTCGGCACAGACCTCATAGCCATCCTTCAGCGGCATCACGATATCGAGCAGGACGAGATCAGGGGATGTCTCGAGTGCCAGCGCGGCTGCTTCCTCGCCATCCTTGGCGCTCAACACCTTACAGCCCTCTCGTTGAAGAATGCGGGCCATCACCCGGCGACTGACGCCGTCGTCATCGGCGACCAGCACCAGCGGCGGGCGATCACTGCCGGCATCGCGCACGACCGGCGCCGAGCGACTGCTCCGGGAACGCACCATCATGTCTATGTAGCCTTGCAGCCAGTCCAGTTGCAAAGCCGGGAGAGCGATGCCCCGCGCCTGCGAGGTGCACCCTTCAGGGTGAAATCCGGTGAGTTATCGAACGCTCGGGAAGACGGAGGCAGCGAGTGCCAGGCCGGAGGGCGGAGTCGCGGAGTCGCCGCGGCCAGCCGGCAGCCGGGATCACTCCCGGTTAGAACTGTGCCCAGAAGGGTGTGGGCTCGCTGTCGCTGTCGGTGACCTGCACGTGACGGGCTTCGAGCAAGGAGCCTTCGACTCGCCGCAGCTCGGCGAGATCGACGTTGTAAGTCACCAGCGCCTGGATCTCGGTGGCGCGGGCGATGGTGAGCCGGTCTTGGAAATCAAGCAGGTCCTTGGTGGTGGCCAGGCCGACGTCGTAGCGCGCCTTCTGGTTGCGCAGGTTCTCTTCCGCCAGTTCGCGGGCGATGCGGGTAGCCTCGATGCTCTTGATGTCGGTTTCGAGGTTGCTGACGGCACGCTTGACCTCCAGCGTCACGTTCTCTTGCAGCTGCTGAAGCGACAGCCGGGCTTGCTCCACGCTCACCCGCACGGCGGCGTAATCGGCGCGCGCCTGCGCGTTACTGAGCGGCACTTCGAGTGTCAGACCGGCGGAGTAAGAGTAGTAGCGGCCGTCGATGAGCCCGTTATAGGTCTCGCCGTAGGCCCCGGTAAAGGGATTCTGCGGCTTGGGCTGGCCGGTCAAGGCGTCGATCTTGCGCCCCTTACCCGACAGCCCGGTGGTGCCGAAGGAGCCGAGGGCGTTGAGGCGGGGAAGCAACTGGTTCTCAGCCAGCTTGAGCTGCATGCCGGCGCCTTGCACCGCCAGCTTGGCGGCGGCCAACTCGGGGCGTCGCTCCAAAGCGGTGGCCAGGCTGCGTTCGAGATCGACGCTGTAGGGTTCCACCGCCGGGGCATCGGCGGGCTCGACCACCAGCAACGACTCGGCCGAATCGGGGCTGGCATTGATCAGGGCGCGCAAGGCGTCACGCGCATTGATGCGGGCGCTGCGGGCTTGAATCAAATTGGTCTCGCGCCGCGCCACCTCGGCCTGGGCTTCCAGCACCGCCGTACGCGGCGCCGCTCCGACATTGAATCGGCCTTCGTTCTGGCGCTGCAACTCCTTGGCCAGCGCCAGGCCCTGCTCCTGCACCGTGACGTTGTGATTAGCTTGCACCAGAGCCCAGTAGGCTTGTTCGACGGTTTTCACCGTGGTGGCGAGCGTGGCCTCGTACTGCTTGAGCGCGCTTTGCGACTCGGTGCGCGCGATCCGCACTTGCAGGGTGGTGAAGCGCAGGCCGAAGTCGCGCAGCATCGGCTGCGCCAGCTGCAGCGTCAGGTCGGAGCGGTACTGCGGCACGAAGTCGGTCATGAACGCGCTGCTGTTGTTCATCCGGTTGGTCCGCAGCATGAGCGAGACCTGGGCGCCGCTGCGCAGCAGCTTGCGGAGGCCGAGGTCGCCGGTGAGGTTGATCGACTCGCTGCGACCCTTGGTCGCGGTCAGGCCTTGCAGGGCGCTGCCGGCGGGCTGTTCGCTGCGGTCGGTGGTGAGGTCGGCGAAGACCGAGGGATCAAAGATGGAATAGGCGCGACGCACCTGGGTGCGGGCACCGAGCGGGCCCAGGCGCGAGATTTCGAGGCCGGTGTTGTGGGCCAGCGCCAGCGCCACGCAATCGGCGAGGGTCAACGCCTGGGGTGCGCTCAGCTCGCGCAAGCGACCGTAGCGCGAGGTGTCGCTGACGAAGCGCTCGATCCCGGGCGGCACGTCGGCGCTGCCCCACTGGCTGGCCAAGGCCGCCGCGTAGTCGGGGATGTCGTCGAGCAGCCGCAGCTGCGCCGGCGCCGAGAGGGCAGCGCTGGCAAGCGCCGCCGGCGCGTTCGACGCCGTCTGTGCCGGCTCAGCCGCGGCAATACCGCCGCCGATCACGACGCCACTGAGAAGTATCAAGAGCCGCAAGCCCATACGCTCACCCCACATTGCCGCTGCCTGTAGCATGCCGCCCGCGTCCGGTCACGCCTGCTTGCGCCCGTTGGCCAGCACGGGCAGCCGCGCCGCCAGCCCGCGCAGCCCGGCGGCCAGCCGCGCCACCGGCTGCCAGCGTCCGAGATCGTCCAACAACGAGTAGGCCACCGGCGTCAGCAGCAGCGTCAGCAGCAAGCACAGCGCCTGACCGCCGATGATCACCTTGGCCATCGAGGCGCGTGTGCCCGAGCCCGGCCCGCGTCCCAAGGCGATCGGAATCATGCCCGCCACCAGCATGACCGTGGTCATCAAGATCGGCCGCAGCCGCACGTGGTTGGCTTGCAGGATCGCCGCCTCGCGCGCCAGGCCCTGCGCCCGCAAGGTGTTGGTATAATCAATCTGCAGGATGCCGTTCTTCTTGACGATGCCGAAGAGCATGAACAAGCCGAGAATGCTGTACATGTTCAGCGTATCCCCGAGTACCAGCAGTGAGACCAGCGCGAACGGGATCGACAGCGGCAGCGCCAGCAGGATCGTGATCGGGTGCAGAAAGCTCTCGAACTGCGCCGCCAGAATCATGTACATGAAGATCAAACTGAGGGCGAAAGCGATGATGAAGTTGGTGCCGGTCTCCGCCAGCGCCTTGGCCCGCCCGGAGAACTTTGCCCGGTAGGTCGCCGGCATCTCCAACCCGGCGATGAGCTGGTCGATGCGCTCGGTGGCGGTGCTCAGAGCGATGCCGTCGAGGTTGGCTACCAGCGTCACTTTGCGCTGGCGGTTGAAATGGTCGATCTCGGCCGGGCCGCGCTCTTCGCTCCAACTCGCCAGGTTGGCCAGCCGGATCAGCTCACCGCGCGGAGTAGCGACCATGAGATCGCCGAGGGCACGCGGGTCGGACCGGTCCGCCAGCTCGGCGCGCAGCCAGACGTCGTACTGGTCCTGCTCTTCCTTGAACTTGGTGACCGGCTCGCCGCCGACCAGCGTTTGCAGCGTGGCGGCGATGTCCTGCACCTTGATGCCGAACTCGGAAGCCTTGGGCCGTGAGATCTGCACCCGCAGCTCGGGCTGGCGCACCGACAGCGTGGTGTCGACATCGACGATGCCGCGGGTGCTGCGCATGCCGGCCATGATCTTCTCGGAATACTCCGCCAGCTTCTCGATGCTCGGGCCGCTGAGGTCGAGCTCGATCTCGGTCTGCCGCTGGCCGCCACCGACGAAGAGGTTGATGTTCTGCACACTGGCGCGCAAGTCGGGAAAATCCGCCAGCACTTCGCGCGCCTGCTTCATGACCGCGAGCTGGGAGAAGGGGCGTTCCTCCAGTTCGCTCAAGCGCACGTACACGGTGCCTTGCGTCACCGGCCCCGAGCCGGCTTTCAAGCGGCCGCTGGCGTCGCCGATGGTGGTCAACAGGTGGCGCACCGCCGGCAGTTGCTGCAAGCGCGCTTCCAACTCGGCGAACACCTGGCTGGTGCGGCTGAGGCTGTAGCCCTCCGGGGTTTGGATGACGACCTCGAACTCGCTCTGGTCATCCTGCGGCAGGAAGTCCTTTCCGAGACCGCGAAACAGCGGCACCGAGGTGTAGACGGTGACGATCGAGAGGGCGATGATGACCCAGCGATGGTGCAGCGACCAGCGCAGGATCGCGCCGTAGCCGCGAGCGATGGCGGCGTAGGCGCCGCGCTGGCGCGAGTGGCGGCCGCGCGTCACCCGCAGAAAGCGCGAGCACAGCATCGGGGTGAGGGTGAAAGAGATCAGCAGCGACACCATGATGGCGCAGGCCACCGTAATCCCGTAGCTGTGCAAGAAGCGGCCGGCGCGGCCGGACATGAAGGCCACCGGCAGGAAGATAACTACGAGTGATAACGTGGTGGCCATCACCGCCAGGCTGATTTCCTTGGTCGCGGCCGAGGCCGCATCGAGGGCGCTGGCACCGCGCTCTTCCATGTGGCGGAAGATGTTCTCCAGCACCACCACCGCGTCGTCGATCACCACGCCGGTGGCCAGCACCAAGCCCAGCATGGTGAGGTTGTTGATGGTGAAGCCGAGGGCACGCATGAGCGTGAAGGTGGAGATGATCGAGGCCGGGATGGCGACCGCGGCAATCAGCGTCGCCCGCAGGTTGGCGATGAACAGCATCACCGTCAGGCTGACCAGCACCGCGGCCAGCACCAGGTGGAACTGGACCTCGTCGATCGAGCGCTTGATGAAGCGGGAGTGATCGCGGATGACCTCGAGTTGAATGTCGCGCGGCAGCACTTGGGCCAGCTGATCGAGCCGGCGCTTGACGGTGTCGATCACCTCCACCGTATTGGTGCCGGACTGCTTGCGCAGCAGCAGGTTAACCGCCACCCGGCCGTCGAGGCGCGCCCGGCTGCGCGGCTCGACGAAGCTGTCGGTCACCGTCCCTACGTCACCGATGGTGAGGGGCCGGCCGTGGACGTTGCCGACGATGAGCTTGGTAAAATCGGCCACCGAGCCGATGCGCCCCATGGTGCGCAGCACCAACTCCTTCGGCCCTTGGTCGACGCGGCCGCCGGGAACCTCGAGGTTCTGCGCCCGCAGCGCCGCCTTGATCTGCTGCACCGACAAGTTGTAGGCGGCCAGCTTGCCGGTATCGACGCTGACATTGATGGCGCGATCGAGGCCGCCGGTGAGGATCACCGAGCCGACGCCGCGCAAGGTCTCGACGTCTTCTTTCACCAGCTTGCGGGCGATCTCGGTGACCTCGCGCAGGTCGCGGTCGCCGGAGACGGCAATGCTCAGAATCGGCGAGGACTCGACGTCGAACTTATCGACCACCGGCGTGTCGGTGCCTTCCGGCAGCTGCGAGATCACCGCCGCCACCTTGTCACGCACGTCTTGTGCGGCGGCTTCGCGGTTGCGTTCGAGCACGAACATGACGACGATGAACGAGAGCCCCTCTTTGGTCACCGAGCGCAGTTCGTCGATGCCTTCGATGGTGTTGACCGCTTCTTCC
Source organism: Deltaproteobacteria bacterium (assembly GCA_016210005.1). Taxonomy (NCBI): domain Bacteria; kingdom Pseudomonadati; phylum Myxococcota; class Myxococcia; species Deltaproteobacteria bacterium. The sequence goes on from JACQVA010000012.1 coordinate 133,311, forward strand.
AGCGGCTTGGTGATGCCGCTCTCCACTTCCTCGACACTGGCGCCCTGCAAGGTCGTGGTGACGGTGACGATGGGGAAGTCGATGTTGGGAAACAAATCAACCGCCAGCTGGCGGTAGGAGAACAGCCCGAGCACCACCAAGAAGGCGATCATCATGGTGGCGAAGACGGGCCGGCGAATGCAAAGGTCGGCGAGGCGCATGGTAGGGGCTGGGCTACTCGAGTCGGCGTTGGCGCTTGCTGGGTCCGCCAGCCGGGCGCGCGACCGGTGATTGGCACCGGCGCATCAGCCGGCCTGCTCGCGTTTTTCCTCCTGCTTGCGGACGCTGACCGCGGCGCCGTTTTGGAGCTTGCTGAGGCCCGAGGTCGCCACCAGCTCGCCGGCCCGCAGCCCTTGGGTGATCTCGATCAGGCCTTCGGCCGAGCGCGTGCCCGGCTGAACTTGGCGCTCGTGCGCCGCGTTGTCGGCAATCACGAACAGCTTGGTGACGCCGGCGAAGGTGATCAAGGCTTCCGGCGGAACCATCACGGCGTCGTCGTCGCGGCGCGTCACGATGGCGGCGTTGGCAAAGAAGCCGGCCTTGAGCTGGCGCTCGTGATTGTCGACCAACGCCTCGACCGTGAGCGAGCGGTTGTCGCGGTTGGAGGCGGGGCTGATGCGGGTCAAACGGCCCTCGAACACGGTACCGGGAAAGGCATCGACGCGTACCCGCACTCCTTGTTGCAACTGTAGCTCGTTGGCGAAGCGCTCGGGCACGTCGCCGCGCAGCTTAAGCGGATCATCGGCCACCAGCGCGAACAACGGTGTGCCCGGGCGGACGTACTCGCCGGCCGAGACCAGCCGCTTGGCCACCGAGCCGGTCAGCGGCGAGCGCACTCGGGCGTGGCTCAGCGTCACCGTGAAGGTGTCGCGCTGCGCCTCGATCACCGCGACGTGCGTCTTCATGGTCTCGTACTCGGTCGGCGAAATCACTTTCTGTTCGACCAGCTGGCGGCCACGGGCCTCGTCGGCGCGGGCCTTGGCCAAGGTGGCTTCGACCTCGCGCAAGCGGGCTCGCAGCTGGTCATCCTCAACTTCGGCCAGCACCTGCTCGGCGTCGATGTGGTCGCCCATGTCGGCGGTGATCGACTTGATCTGCCCCTCGACTTGGCTCGATAGCGTCACCTCCTCGTTGCCGAAGAGCGTGCCGACGAAGCTGACCTGCCGTTCGCTGGGGCGGATTACGGCGGCGGCCACGGTCACCGGCACCGCAGCCTGAGCCGGCGTCGCCGCCGCCGGCAGGGTGTCGCCATGAGGCGCACAGCCGGCACTCAAGAGCAGCAACAGCGCCAGCATTCCTCGACGTCGTGTCATGATATCGACTTGCCTCCTCGTCGGTGTTGCAATTGGCGGCGGGCCACCGTCGGCCGCGCCAGCCGTGCGCCGGCCACGCCCTCGCCGCGGGTAACGCGCCCGACCTCGGCGGCGTTGACGGTAACGCCGTGCAGGAAAGCCGCGGCGATGACATTGGCCAGCGCCGCCGGGCGGTCGCCCGGAGCGCGAAACAAAGCCGCCGAGCGGATCATGCCGAAGAGGATCTCCACCGCTTGGCGCGGGTGTTGCCGGCCCAGCGTCGGCCGCGGCAGGGCGCGTTCGAGCACGCCGCGAACTTGTTCGACGACCTCCTCGCGCTGCTGCTGCCACTCGGCGCGCTCGCGCGGATCGAGCTTGGGCTCGTGGCGGTGGAGCAGGATGAAGAAGTCGCGCCGATTCCAGAAGTAGCGCAGGATCGTCTCGACCAGCCGTTGGATGATCACCGCCAGCGGCGCCGGCTGCCGCAAAGCCTCGTCGACCGCCGCCCGCATCCCCTTCAACCCCTCCACGATGGTGGCGAAGTAGAGCGCCTCCTTGGAGTCGAAGTAGCGGTAGATCGTGCCCTTGCCGATGCCCAGCTTGGCCGCGATGTCGTCGGTAAGCACCTCGTGGAACTCGCGCTGGGCGAAGACCTCGGTGGCACAGCGCAGAATCGCGGCACGTATATCGGGGCTTTTCTTGCGACCTCGCATGGCTGGCCTGAATTCCGGACTGACCAGTCCGTCAAGCTAGCAGAGGTCGCCCGGCAGTCAACCACGCCCGCGCAAATCGGCGCCGCCGGCACTATCCCGGCCCACCGGTGACTTCAGAACACGTCCTTCAGCGCACGCACTTTGGCGAAGATGCTGACCTCGTCCGTGGCCAGCTCGGGGTACTGGCGCCGCAAGGTGGCGCGCAGCTCGGGGCTGCGGCAGCGCAGAAACGGGTTGGTAGCCTGCTCGATCGCGAGGGTGGTCGGGGTGGTCGGCTGGTGGCGCTTGACCAACTCGACGACACGGTCGTACTGCCGGCGCAAGGCTTGGTTCTGCGGCTCGAGGGAAAGTGCGAAGCGCAGGTTCTTCTCGGTGTACTCGTGGCCGAAGTAAACCCGGGTGTCGTCGGGCAAGGCCAGCAGCAGCGACAGCGACCGCAGCATCATCGCGGCGTCGCCCTCGAACAGGCGGCCGCAGCCGCCGGCGAAGAGGGTGTCGCCGGTGAACAGCGCGTGTTCCTGTGAGCAGTAGTAGGCCACGTGACCGGTGGTGTGCGCCGGAATCAGGAGCACGCGCAGGGCGAGGTTGCCGATGGCCACGGTGGCGCCGTCCTCCACCCGTTGAGTGAGCCCGGGGATGCGCTCATCGACGCCGTAGACGGCGAGCTGCGGATGGCTTGCGAGCAAGGCCTCGTGGCCGCCGACATGGTCATAGTGGTGGTGCGTCGGGAGAACTGCCGTCAGCGTGGCCCGCTCGCGCTTGGCGGCCTCGATCACCGCTTGCGCCTCGGCGCAATCGACGACCGCGGCCATCTTAGTCGCCTCGTCCACGATGAGGTAGGCGTAGTTGTCCGTAAGCTGGGGGATGATAACGACCTTCATAGCGTTCTTCCTGCCACTGGAGCCTCCACCACCTCAGTCTCGCAGATCACGGGGTAGGACTTCAAACAGCGCGCGGGCGACTCCGGAACGGGCCGTCTTTGAGCCGATCACGCTCTGCAAGATAGCGCACCAAGTCCGGAGGACAACCTGGATCGTCGGGATCGGGCACCAGCGACGAGAACACGATGGCGCGCGTAGGCCGCCGGCGGCTTACGCGCCCACGACCGATGCAGCGTTGAGACGTGCCCCCGTTGCGGGCTCTTCTGCCGCACGCTACCTGGCCTCCAATTGCCGATAAGTGATGCGATCGATGCCAAGGTCACGGATTCGCGCGGCGACGCGGGGACTGGTGAGCGCGGCCAGCTCGGCTTCGCTCTCGTAGTTCGCCGGGCGCCAGCGCCGGGCTTCGGCGTCCAACAACGCCGGATGGCAGTACAGCTCGGTGACGCCGGGCGCCAGCCGCGGCAGCAGCCGCAACAAGTAGGCTTCGGTGAGGTGACCGCTTTGGTGCAAGCCGAACAAGCGATCGGGATGACGCACGCCTTGGGCCGCCAGCCGCGGCCGGGCATAAGCGCTGAGCGCGTTGAACGTCAGCCCTTCGGCGAGCTTGCGGGCGGCGTGGCGGCGGTCGAGCCGCAAGGCCGTTACCAGCGGCTCGCGCGTCAGGCGCACGGCGCGGATGCCGTACTGTGCCGAGAGCGCCACTAACAGGTTGAGGATGGTCGGATGCAGGTGGATGTTGACGTGACCGTCGACGTGCGACAGCGTCAAGCCGGCGGCGAGGAATTTCTCGATTTGTGCACACACCTCTCGGCGCACCTGTTGGCGTACTCCGAGTTTGAAGAAGTAACCCAGGGCGGCGCGGATCGGCTGGGTGCGAAAGAACCCACCCGCGTCAACCAAGTCGGGAATCGCGCGCGGCGGCAGCGTCGCCCGCCCTTGCGCCAACACCAGGTGCAGCCCGACGCTGAGCGCCGGCGCCGCGTGCGCCAACTCGATCGCTTCGGCCGCTGCCGCGCCGTTCACCATCAGGCTGGCGTCGCCGAGGATGCCCTCGCGGTGCGCGCGCAACACCGCGGCGTTGACCCCAGCCGACATGCCGAAGTCATCGGCCGAGACGATCAGGCGCCGGCTCACGTTCAGCCCCGGGCGGCTTCCGGCTTGGCCAGCGGGGGCAATCCCCCGTGCAAGCGCGACAAGATCAGCAACCCAATACCGGCCCACACCAGCTCGCGAATGCGCCGCAAGATGCCCAGCGACAAGCCCTTGGCCACGTCGAGTCCGAGCACGCTGAAGATCAACACCTTGCCGCCTTCCTGCGTGCCGACCTTGCCCGGCACGAAGAACAGCATGGCATCGAGCGCGGCCGAGAACACCTCGATCGCCAGCGCCCGTTCGAACGTGATCGGGACGCCGAGCAGGAACAAGATCAGGTACACTTCGAGCACGCCGAGCGCCCAGCCAATGAAAAAGCAACCTGCCGAGGCGACAAAGCTCCAGCTGTCCGAGGCGTGGAAATCTACAATTGCATCATCGAGCCGCTGCAGCCGGGCGGCGAGCTCGAACAGCGAACGCGGCAAGCCGAGCGCGTGCAACGCCCGCAGCAGCGGCGCAAACAACCCGTTGCGCTGCATCACAAGTAAGAGCGCCGCGGCGGCGGCCAGCACCGCCACCCCGATCAACAGGCCCCGCCGCAGCGGCGGCGGCAGCGGCGTTCGTTCGAGCACCCACAGCAGGCCGACGACGATGAAGGCAACTTGCCCGACGGTCTGGCTGAGCTTGGCGATGGCCACCGAGGCCACCAGCGTGGTCGCCGGTGCCTGCTGGCGCAGCAGCCGAATACGAACGAACTCGCCGCCGAGGGTGGCGGTGGGCGTAACGTAGTTGATGGCGTCACCCGCAATGCGCGCGCCCAACAGCCGCGTGAAGCCGATCGGCGCATCCGAGGATGGAAAGGCGTAGCGCCAGCCCAGCGTGTTGGCCGTGTAGGCCAGCGCTTCTTGCAACACGATCAGGCCGATGCCCCAGCCGACGGCGCGGATGTTATCGAGCACCACCCGCGGCCCAATCTCGCGCAACAGGAGCGCGAACAATGCCACCCCGGCGACGAGAACGGCGCGCTCGAATACTCGCCACCGGCGCGCCGCAACCGTTGGCCCGGCTGGGCTACGCGGCATCTCGCTGAGCGTGCCGGCGCCGGCGTCGTCTGGGTCTCGCTGTTTCAATGCTCGCGCTTCGGCCGTCAGTCGGCATCACGCCAGCGGTAGGCCCAGAGCAAGGCGGCCGCAAACACGTAAGTGCCGAAGGCCGTACCCCACAGGAACCAGTGCAAGCGCCCGAACAGCGCCAGGGCGAACAACAGGTAGGCGAAGTCGCGGTTCATCACGCTCTCGCCCGCCCGCAATACCAGGCGGCGAATGCGGCCTTTGCCGCCGCGCGCCGGGGTTTTGGTTTGTGGCCCCTGCACTGGGCGCAGAAAGCACCAGTAAGTCGCCAGCGCCGCCGTCGCGAAGCCGCCTAACATGAGCGCGACCAACGGCGCGTAATTCTCCGCGGGGTGCTGCCGGTACTGGCCCACGCCCAAAGCGACAAAGATCGCGACGTGGACGATGTTGTCGGTGATGACGTCGAAGTAATGCCCGAAGGGGGTTTCTTGAAACTTCAGCCGAGCCACCTCGCCGTCGCAGCCGTCGATCACGGTGGCGCACAAGAACGTAAAAGTGCCGAGGAGGTCGAGTGCGTAGGTGCCTTGCGCCAGGCTCCACGCACCCAGCAGGCCAATCGTGGTGCCTATGATCGTGATGTGGTTCGGCCGCAGCGCGGTATGGACCAGGCGCCGGCTGAGCCATTGCGAGACCGAGCGATCGAGCCAGCGCGCCAGCGGCCCGTCGCTCTCGGCGGTTGCGGCGCGCAACTGCGCAAACAACGCGGCCTCGGCCGCGCGTGCCGTGGCATCATCCATGACCCGCATGCAGACGGCAGCGCTCGGCGCCACGGGCGGCTCGGGGTCGAGTCCGCGCAGCGGGTTGGCGGCATCGCCGTCGAGTTCGGCCAGCACCGCTGCAGGGCAGAGCACGATCTGCGCCCCGCCCACGCCGCCGAAGGCAACGGGCCGGCCGTTGACGCGGGTGTCGTACAGCTGCGCCAGGGTGTCGCTGGTCACCAGACAATCGCCGGGAACGATAGCCACCTGCCCCTCGCTGATGATCCGTGCCGGTGGCTGAGCGCTGACTTCGACGCGGTGCAGGCGCGGGTCGGCGGCTAGCAGCTGCTGCAGGCGCGCTGGTTCCGCCCCCGGCATCACCACCACGCGCTCGAAGCCACCGCGCAGCGCTCCGAGAACGGTCCGTTGAATCAACGGCAGCCCGGCGATGGGGCGAAAGCTCGAGGCCGTGAGCGGCAAGATCAACGCCGTATTCACAGATGTCGTTGCCTCAGTTGGCCGTTGCCGGTAGCGGCTGCGTGCGGGCATCGTCGGCGTGCGAGGCGTAGGCCAGCGACAACAGCTGCACGCACTGCTCGGCTTCGGCGAGGTTTTCGCCGCGGACGGCGGGATCCGTGATCTCGCGGTGGAAGGCATCGATCACCGCGGCAAACCACTCGGGATGGTGCGAACCGGCGGATAGCGACTGCGCGCAGGTGAACGATTCCTGGCGGCCGCGACGGTGCAGGCTGACGCGATCGTCGGTGACCTCGATGCGTCCATCGCGCCCCTGCAACTGCCAGCGCGTGCGCCGTTCACGACCGGCCCAGGTCAGCTCCAGCCGTCCGGTCAGCGACGGAAACTCGATGGTGCAGAGCGCGCTGTCCTCGACATCGGCGGTGAGGTAGCGCCGCCGCGCCAATTGCGCGCGGATTGCCCGCGGCCGCTCGTTGGCGAGGCCCAGCATCAAGTAGAAGGCGTGCCAGCCGTGATCGACGAGAATGCCGCCGCCGGCCACGGCCCCGTGGGTACGCCAGTTGCTCCCGACCGTGCGGGCGCAGCCGTCGCGCGTGGTCTCGAAGGTGATGGTGGCCAGCGGCCCGATGGCGCCGGTGTCGAGCAGCGCGCGCACACGCCGAAAGGGCTCGGAGTACTTCCAGTTATGCACGGTAAAGAGCGTGACGCCGGCGCGCTCCACGGCCGCATGTTGGCGCCGGTAATCGGCGGCCGAGACCGCCAGCGGTTTCTCGCACAAGATGTGCAAGCCGGCGTTCGCGGCCGCCACGATCAAGTCGGTGTGCAGCGCCGGCGGGGCGGCAATGTCTACGAAATCAAGCGTCGGATCACGCAGTATCTGCTGCACCTCGGCGCCGACCAGGGCAGCGGGCAAGAGCTTGCGCGCCTGCTGCCGGCGCTGCGCCGCGGGCTCCGCCACCGCCACGATCTGCATCTGGCCGCGGGCCGCGCGCGCCTGCCACGCCGGCAAGTGACCGCACTCGGCGACGTTGCCGAAGCCGACGATGGCGCCGCGTAAGGCCGTGCTCATTGCCGGTAGCGTCCGCTGCGGGCGACCTCGGCGAACACCTCGTCGAGAATCGCCACGCCGTCGCGGGCTTCGGTTTCACTCAGGATCAACGGCGGGTTGATGCGAACGCGCGAGAAGTAGCCCATCAGCAGCAGGCCGCGCCGCAACGCTCCCAGGAAGATTTCCTCCGACACCGCGCGTGACAACGGCTCCTTGGTGGTGCGGTTTTTCACCAGATCCATGCCGATAAGCAGGCCGGCGCCGCGCACGTCGCCGATGAATTCGTACTTCTCTTGCAGGCCGCGCAGCTCGTCGAGCAAGACCGCGCCGACGCGGGCGGCGTTGTCGATCAGCTGCTCCTCGAGGATCGTCTCGACGGTGCTCAGGGCGGCGGCCGCGGCCAGCGGGTTGCCGCCGTAACTCGACGAGGACGAACTGGGCTTGGCGAACGGCTGCGCCGCGGTGATCTCATCGCTGGAGATCAACCCCGTAACCGGGAAGCCGTTACCGAACCCCTTGCCGATGGTCATGACGTCGGGCTCGATGCCGCTGTGCTGGCAGCCGAAGACGGCGCCGGTGCGCCCGAAGCCGGTAATCATCTCATCGCAAATCAGCAGCGCCTCGTGTTCGCGGGCGATCTCTTGCACGCCGGTCAGGAATTCCGGCGGCGGCACCACGTTGCCGGCCGTGCCCTGGATCGGCTCGACGATAATGGCCGCGATCATGCCGGCCGTGGTGGTCTTGAGACTCTGGCGCATGAAGTCGAGGCAGAACAGGCCGCAGTCGGGATAGCCGAGCTTGAACGGGCAGCGATAGCAGTCGGCGTAGGGCACTTGGTGCGTGCCGCCCGGCAGCGGCCCCCACTTTTGTTTCCACTCGTCACCGATGAGGCCGATCACGCCGCCGGTCTTGCCATGAAAGCCGCCCCAGAAGCCGACCACTTCATGCTTCTTGGTGTAAGCTTTGGCCAACCGGATCGCGGCTTCAACGGCCTCGGCACCGCCGCTGTAAAGCTGCGTGCGCTTGAGCGCGCCCGGCGCCAACTCGGCGAGCAACTTCATCAGTCGCAGCCGCGGCTCGCTGGTGAAGCTGCCGACCGCAAGCCGCTTGAGCTGGCGGGTGAGTGCGGCCACGAAACGCGGATGCGAGTGTCCCAAGCTGGCGACCGCGACGCCGGCGAAGAAGTCGAGGTACTCGTTGCCGTCGACGTCGATCAGGGTACAGCCGCGTCCCTCGGCCACGGTCAGTTCGGAGAGCTGCGCGATCCGCTGCAAGCCGGGGGCGAGGAATTCTTGCTCGCTCGCGTACAAGGCGCGCGACTTTTGCCCTGGCATTGCACCGGCGACCGGCGCGGGTTGTGAGGCGGCTTTCACCAATCGCTCGATTCACGCTGCGCTTGCAAATGGGCGGCGATCACATCGGCCGCCACAGCGCGGCAAGGAGCGTAGCTAGGCCAATCGTTCAAGTCAATCAACTGAAAACCGCCACCCGCGCAGGCGACGCAATCGCCGCCGTAAACCTCGACTCCGAGCGCGCCGGCGGCAGCGGCCGCCAGTGCCCGCAGCTCAAGCAGTTGTGCGGCGGTCAGTTGCAGCGGGGTTGCGAGCGCCGGGTAGTACGCCAGCCAGCCGTCAGCCACGGCATAGAACTTGATCACCGGGCCGGCAACGTGGCGCTGCAAGACGGCGCGGGCGATGCCGCGCTGGCGCAGCTGTGCCACGGCCGCTGCGGCCGCCGCCGCGCCGCGCACCAACACGACATCGCCGGACTCGGTGGCGTGCACGTCGCCGCGCTTCAGCCAGCCGCCATCGCCGTCGAGCCACGAGGGCCATTGCAGGCCCGCTGCACTAGTACCCAGCTCGATGGTCTCAGGGGCGGCGATGCCAGCCTGACGGAAATGCTCGACCATGCGATGGCGGTGGCAGTTGAGCACCGCCGCTACCGAGTTGATCACCCGCACCCCGGCGCACTCCCACTGGCGCAGCGTGGCCAGGGCGCGCTCTCCCTGCGCCATCGTGAACACGGTGGTGTCGCGCGCCGGCGCGGTCAACTCGTCATCGGCACTGACCACCTGCACCGCGTGTCCGCCCCGCTGCAAGGCGGCCGCCACCGCCTCCAAGATCAGGCGGTCGGCATTGACCTTGCCGGGCGAGAAGACGCGCTCGCGCGCGATGCCAAGGAAACCGCTCATGCGGTGTAGCCGCTGCGGATGAAGGCCTCGGCCGTGACGATGTCTTCGGCGCGATCCACGTCGACGCACTTGGGCACGGGCTGGCCGTAGAGGCGATAGCCCCGCGCAATCAGGTGCCCCAGGAATTGGCGCAGCGCGCTCAAGCCGGCAGCGCGGGCGGCCTCGATCTCGGCGAAGATGGCCGGCCGAAGCGTATAGAAACCGGCCGTGATCAGCGGGCTATCCGCGGCGGCCGCGCCGATGGCGGTGATCCGGCCGTTGTTGTCGCAACGCACCCGCAGGGGCTTTTCGTCGTCGACGAAATCGTTCAGCGCGAGCACGCCGTCGGCATCAGCTCGCTCGGCAGCAGCGCGCGCGAAGGCGCCCACCGCCGCCGGCGCGATGATGGCATCCACGGTGAGGAGGAGGAACGACTCGCCATCCAGATGCGGCGCCAGCGCGAACAGGCTTTCCATCGAACTCGGCGTGCTGCGATGCACGAAGGTGAACGAGAGATCCGGTGCCTGCGCGTGGCAGTAGGCCGCCACCGCCGCCGAGTCCTCGTTGATGATGCAAGCGACCTCAGCGATCCCGGCGGCACGGATGCCGTTGAGGGTGTGCGCAATCAACGGCAGGCCCCCCACCCGCACCAGCGGCTTCGGGCCGTGCACGCCCGCGCGCGCCAGGCGCTCGCCCTGGCCGGCGGCGATGATGCCGGCCTTCATGCCCCCAGCACCTGCTCGAGCTCGCCGAGAGTGTCCAGGCACAAGTCGGCGGGGAGCTGCTCGGGCACGGCTTGCGAGCCGCGTAGCCACGCGGTCCGCATCCCGGCGGCGCGCGCCGGTAAGATGTCCTGTTGCAGCGAGTCCCCGACGTAGAGCGCGGCGGCGGCGCTGAGGCCGAGCTGATCGAGGGCGAGCGTGAAGATGCGCGGATCGGGCTTGCTGACGCCGGCCACGGTCGAATCGATCATCACGGCGAGCAGCGGGACGATGCCGGCCTCGGCCAGCAAGCGGGCGACGTTGCCGTAGAAATTCGACACCACCCCGAGGGTGAAGCGGCGCTGCCAGCGCGCCAGCAACCCGCGGCTATGCGCCAGCGCCGCGGCCGTCTGCGCCACAAACCGCTCGATGATGGCCTCAGCCGCGCCCGCGTTCCCGAGCTGCAAGTACGCAAACTGGCAGTGTACGTGAAACTCCACCGTAGCCCGCAGGTCGAAACTCGGGGCCTCGGGGCAGTGGTAGGCTTGGCGCGTAGCGAAACCGACAGCCTCGTGCAGGCGTTCGGGCGCCACCGTCAACCCGGCCGCGTGATAGGCCGCCGCGAAACGTTCCACCCACGGCACGCCCGGCCCGTCGAGCGTACCGCCGAAGTCGAAGAGAATCGCGCGCAAGCCGTTTAACCGCTCGGTCACCGGTCCTCTAAATCAACTCGACCGCAGCGGCGCAAGACGGCTGCGGGCCGTGGTGATGGCGAGGTCCCCGCAATTGGGTGCGCGACAAATTTGTGGGTAACGTGGTCGGCGGTGGTAGATGCAGGGCGAAATCCGGAGGCAACTCATGCGAACGCGGGTGATCGTGCCGCGGTCGTTTCGGATCGGCGCCGTGCCGCTGCCACGCGGGCCTCCGCTCGCCTGCGGCCAGCGACCCACCTTCGTGGCGATTAACCCAGGCAGATGAAGGGAGTCACCATCTCCTTGACGACCGTGTTGTCCGTATCCGTTCGTCCGGATCGTTTCACAACTTACGAGGCGAGGGTGCATCGGTTGGCCGAGAAGGCGCTGGCGCAGAAGGAGCCGTTCGAATGGGCGGCGCACCAGGTGATGGCGGGCGCGCTCGGCACGATCCACTTCGTCTCCGAACGCCGCGATTGGGCGACCCTGAGCGCGCGCGAGCCGGTCGAGGTCTTGATCCGCAAGATCATGGGCGACACCGAGGGCGCGCAGTTGTTCGATCAGCTCTCGGAGTGCGTGCTCTCGGAACGTTACACCATCGGACAAGAGCGTACCGACCTGAGCTTCCCACCCGCATCGCCAGCCGCGGTCAAACCGTTCGGAACCGTCACCATCGTGCGAGCACGCCCGGGCGGCCAAGATGCGGTCGAGGAGCTGATCCGCAAGGTGGCGCAAGCGATTCCGCTGGTCAAAGACCAGCGCCGATTCCTGGCCTACCAGACCGTGATGGGCAATCTGCGGACCTACTGGGCGGTAGTACCTCTCGGTGATGTGGCGGAACTCGATGCCATGCTGTCGCCGCCTGAACTGCTCACCCGAGCCTTCGGCGCCGAGGGGGCGCTGATTTACCGCAACGGTATCGATGCCGCCGAGAGCATGGAACGGCAGCTCACGATCCTGCGCCCCGAGCTGTCGAATGGCGTCTGGGTACCGGCCATCCAGACCCGCATGGCGGCAGTGCGGCGCGGTGCGGCAACCGTCTCGACCCACTGAGGCCGCCATGAGCCCCGACGAGGGCGGCACCTGCCGCCCGCCCACTGCGCCCCGCGCCCGTGCCCCGCCACGCTGTGAGCCGGTTGCCCCCGGCTGGCAGCGCCGCCAATCCTCTAGTACACACGCGCCATGTCACAGTTGCCACTCGCAGGGCTCCGCATCCTTGCATTCACCCAGCTCGGAGCGGGGCCGTACGCCATGACCGTGCTCGCCGATCTGGGGGCGGAGATCATCAAGGTCGAAGACCCCACCAGCGGCGGAGACGAAGCCCGCACCGTTCCGCCGCATGCCGAAGGCGGGGACGGCTTGTACTTTCAATCACTCAACCGTAACGCACGGTCGCTGACGCTCAACCTGCGTACAGCCGCGGGCCGCGCCCTGCTTCATCGCCTGGTGCAAGTTTGCGACGCGGTCTACTCCAACCCGCGCGGCGACCTGCCCGCCAAGCTCGGCCTCGATTACGATAGCCTCAAGCAGGTGAACCCGAAGATCGTATGCTGCGCCCTGTCGGGGTTCGGGAAAACCGGGCCGATGCGGGCCGATCCGGGCTACGACTATCTGCTGCAAGCCATGGCCGGTTTCATGAGCCTGACCGGTGACCCCGGCACGGCGCCGGCTAAATGCGCGGTCTCGATCGTCGACTTTTCCGGCGGCTTGATGTCGGCCGTCGGGATGTTGATCGGCTTGCTGCGCGCACGCGCGACCGGCATCGGCTGCGACGTCGATGTCAGCTTGCTCGACACCGCGGTGTCGCTGCTCAATTACCTGGCGGTGTGGGTGCTCAACACCGACCTTCGCCTCGAGCGCCTGCCCGACTCGGCGCATCAGACGATGGTACCGTCGCAGAGTTTCGCCACCCGCGACGGCTACCTCGTGATCATGTGCATGAAGGAGAAATTCTGGACGCGCTTGGCCGAGCGCCTCGGACTCGGCCATCTGCTCGACGATCCGCGCTTTCGCACTTTCGCCGATCGTCTGGCGCATCGCGGCGAGTTGGTTGCCATCCTCAAGGACGTGATGCGCGGGAAGACCAACGCCGAGTGGCTCGCCCTGCTGCGCGGGCACGTGCCCTGTGCCGCCGTGGCGACGATCGAGGAGGCGCTGCAAAACGAACAGGTGCTGGCGCGCGAGATGGTCGTCGCCTACGAGCATCCCCGCTTCGGCAACATTCGCGAGGTCGGCTGCCCGATCAAGATCGACGATATCAGGCCGCGTTACGGGCCGGCTTCGCCACTGGGTGCCGATACGGAGGACCTGCTGGAATCGCTGCTCGGCCTCTCGACCGGTGAAATCAGTGCCCTGCGGGCCGCCGGTGCGATCTAAGCCCGGCGGGCGAGCCCGCTGGCTGCGTTACCCGTGTGCCGCCAAGCGTGTCGCGATTTGTCATTCCTGCCCCACGCTCGTGACAATCAACCTGCATTGCCGCCTGCGTATTCTGGTATGCACGTTGCTGTGAGAAGTGGTCTGGCAGGCGGATGTAGCTGTGCAGAGCGCGAAGAAGCTAGCCGTGGAAACACGCTCCGTGCAATGTCCCTCCTGCGGCGCGGACAACCCCGGGGACGCAGCCTATTGTGGGCATTGCGGCACCAACCTGTTGGTGCCACCAACTTGCCCCGGTTGCGGCCGGTCAAATGCCGCAGGGGTGAGGTTTTGTCACGGTTGCGGCGGCCAATTGGGCGCAGCGCAGAAAGACCGCGCGGGGGCTGCGGCGGAAGACGATGCCCCCGATTTGGCCCAACGGGTGGCAGTGGTCGAGAACGAATTGGTCGAGCTGGCGCGCGAGGTGGCGGAGCTCGGCACGCTGCGCGAGCAGTTGCAACGCGCGCTGGACGGGGTGCGCCGGCGCGCGGCAGCGCAAAGTGCGGAGGCACCGCCCGCCGGCGCCGATCAAGCGCAGGCGTCGGCCGGACCCGAACGACAGCGCGATCCGGCAAAGCTGCCCCATGCAACGGTTGCGGCCACCCCCCCGGCCGCATTGGCGACGGCGGCTACGCCTGCGGGCGAGCCGCCGCGCGCCAACCGCGTGGCCGAAACCATCAACATAGTTCATTGCGATGACCAGCAACCCTTCCAAGAAGCGCTGCGGGCCGCGGTCGAGAAGTTCGGACATGCCAGCTATCGCCGTCTCGAAGAGCTAGACGGCGGCGGTCCACCGACCGGCAAGCGGCTGCTGGCGGTGAACCTGTTGAGCGGCGGCGATCCGCTGCGGGTTGTGAGCGAGGCAGCGGTGTTGGGGGTCGAGAATCCCAGCGCGTTCACTTACTGTGCCGACGGCGGCCGCGGGCTGGTGCTGGGTATGGTGGAGTATTTCGCGCCACCGTTCGAGGCGGATGCCTGTGTGACGCGCCTGCTGGAGCGGCCGGCACCGGCGCAGCGCCTACTCGTGGTCAGCGATGCCGTCGATGTCACCACCGAGCTACGCAGCATCCTGACCCGCCTGGGCTGCGCCACCTCGGTGGCCTTCGACGTCCGCCAAGCGCTCGATCTGCTGCCGATGGTACGGCCGGACGTGATTCTGCTGGACCTCAACCTGCCCAAGGGCGAGGCGCTCCGTGTCGCCAGCCGCGTGCGCGCCGACACCGCCTACACCAACGTCAGCTTCGCCCTGATGTGGCACAAGGCGATCGAGGCGGCGACGTTCCGCCAGCACGCCGGCCGCACGACTCGCGATTCAGCGCTGTCGGCAGAGGACTTGCGCCGTGCGATGGCGCGCGAGCTTAGCCCCGGCGGCTCGGCTTTTGTCCCACGGCGGTAGCCGACCAGGCTCGCTCCCCGGCGCTTGCCCTGGTGCGCCATTCCGCCTACATTCGGGGCCATGAAGTGGCATGCACCTCTGGCCGTTGCTCTGATCGCGGCCACCGCCTTGATGGGCTGCGGGGCGAAGAAGCGGCTCTCCGCCGACGAGTATTTTTCCAAAGCGACCAAGGACTTCGAAGACGGCTCTTATCAGCTCGCCATCGAGCAGTACCGCGAGATGCTCGATCAATACCCGTTCACCGAGCATGGCGAAGAGGCGGAGCTCAAGATCGCCCACGGGCACTATCTCGGCGGTAACCTCGCCGAGGCGCTCGCCGCATTCACCGACTTTCAGCGCCGCCACCCGACCAGCCCCCAGCTCGCCTTCGTCGGTTACGTGCTGGGCCAGTGTTACAAGCAGCAAATGGGCACCATTGATCGCGATCAGACCGCATCACAAAACGCGCACAACTACTTCGCCACCGTGGCGCAGCAGTACCCGAGTAGCCCTTTCGCTCAGCTGGCGCGCGAGCAGCTCGCCGATTGCCGCGCTCGTTTGGCGGGGCATGAGCTGTACATCGCCGATTTCTACGCCCAGCGCGACAACCGCAGGGCGGCGGAGATGCGGCTGCTCGCTCTGGTCAGCCGCTACAACGACACCGACATCAGCGCTGACGCGCTGTCGCAACTGGCGCGCATCTACCGCAAGCAAAACGATTCCGAGCGCGCGCTGCTTGCCGATGCAGCGCTGGCGCAGCGTTTTCCACACTCGAAGCCGGCTTCCGGCGCGCGCCGGCGCATTGCGCGCTCGGGCAAGCAAGAGGTGCTCAATGGCGACGACCCCATGCCTCGCCTGCTGGCCGGTCTGCCGCGAACCACCGCCGATCCGTTAGCCGCGCCGGTCCTGGTGCCGGGCATCGAGCCGCCGCGCGAGCGCCCCGTCCCCTCCGCTGTACCGGCGCTCGCCCCGCCCGCCCCGCTGGCCGGCTCGCCTTACTGACTGCCGCCTCTGATTCCACCCTCTGCTTGAGCGCCGACGTCCGGCATGTTGCCGGCAAGCACCTCGTATCCCAAAGGGGAACTCCCGCCAATTGTGATTCCAAGGACTCGACTGCCCTCTCAGGGCAACATGAGGCCGTTCGCGGCGCCAGTTGTGACAATTGCCACTAGTGGCGCCGGCGCACTGCCCGTGACGTGGGCGGGGCGCTCAGGGGATCGTCAGGCCAGGCGTGTTTGGGATAACGCCCTCGTAGCTGCTTGCGGACTTCGGGATAGGTGGTGCGCCAGAAGCTGGCGAGGTCGTCGGTAATCTGCACCGGGCGCTGGTTCGGTGCCAGCAGCTCGATCACCAACGGCACCCGGCCGCCGGCCAGCCGGGGCGTGCTCGTGAGACCGAACAGTTCTTGAATGCGCGCGGCCACCGCCGGCGGCTTGGTGGCGTCGTAATGCACCGCGGCGCAGCGGCCGGCCGGCAGGCGATACTCGGCCGGCGCCTCGCGTTCGAGCGCCGCACGCTGCTGGTGGGAGAGCAGCGCGCGCAAGGCCCCGAGCAAGTCGGCGCTGCGCACTTCGCTGAAGCTGCACCGGCCGAGGCAAAGCGCGGCGACAGCCTCAGCCAGCAGCGCACCGGTGTCTGCCGGCCAGCCCAATTCCGGCAGCCATCGCCGCAAGAAGTCGATGCGCGCCAACAGCTGCCACACGGCGGCGCTGGGGACAGCCGCTCGTGCTGGATCGCCGCGGGCCACGGATGCAAGCACAACACCGGCGCGCGAGCGGTCAACATCGAAGCGCAACTGCTCGTCGAGCACGAGGTCGTGATAACACTGGCGCACGCGCTCGATGACCCGCTCGCGCTCCGGGTCGAACACCAACTCGCTGGTTCGGGTGAAGGATTGTGGAAACATCTCCTCCAGCCAGGCGCGCTCGATCGCGCCGGCGATGCGCACGCGGGCCTCGGAGAGCCGGCGCTGCGCCCCGGCTTCGACCTCGACGGCGACGAACAGCTCGGCCTCGCGCACCACGCTGCTATCCGCGAGCACCACGCCGGTGCCGCCGGTCATCACCCCGCGGGGCGAGCCCGGCGCGCGCCGCCGCACGACCCGATCGGGAAAGCCGGCCAAGGTGCAGCGCATCAATGCCTCGGCGGTGGTTCGCGTCGTCATGCCGGCAACATCAGGCGCGCGCGAGGTGCCGCTCAGCTGCCGCCGCGCGCGCTCGACGGCGCGCAGGCTGCGCGCCTCGAGGCCACGCGCGCGGCACGCGTTCGCCTCGAAGCCGGCCTTGGCGGCGTGTGCAAATAGCTCCATACGTTCGAGCAAGTCCGACTGGCCCGAGGTGGCAGCACGGGAGGCGCCGGCGCCGAAGGCGCGCTGTTCCAGGCAGATGTCGCGCTCCGAGGCCAGCGCCGCCAGTAGCGCGCCGGCCTCGCGGCAGCCGCGCTGCTCGGCTTCTACCAACATACGCCCCAGGCGCGGCGGCACCGACAGCGCTAACACACGGCGGCCGATGTCTGTCAACTTCCCGCTGGCGGTATCAATCGCGCCGAGCTGCACCAGCAGCTGGGCGGCGCGCTGGAGTGCGGGCGCGCCCGGAGGATCGAGCCAGCCGAACCCTTGTACATCGGTCGCCCCCCACGCCCGCAATTCGAGTAGGGTGCCGCTAAGTTCCAGCCGCAACACCTCGGGGGTTTCGTAAGCACGCCGGCCGTTGTGCTCGGCCACGGTCCACAAACGCAGGCAGCGGCCCGGCCGCACGCGCCCGGCGCGGCCCGCGCGTTGGTCGGCGGCGGCGCGGCTGATCGGCGCCACCCGTAAGACATTGAGGCCGTGTCTGGAATCAAAGCGCGCCACACGCGCCAGGCCCGAGTCGATGACGGTGGTCACGCCTTCGATCGTCAGTGCCGTCTCGGCAACGTTGGTCGACAGCACCACTTTACGCCGCGGCCCGCGTTGAATCGCCCGTTGCTGAGCGGCGAGCGGCAAGTCGCCATGCAACGGGACGACGTCGACTTGGTGCGCTGTCGCGATCGGGGCGATGGCTTCGCCGGTGCGGCGAATCTCAGCCGCACCGGGCAGAAAGACAAGACAGTCGCCGCCCTCGTTGGGCTGATCCAGGACCCGCCGCAGCGCCGTGGCCACCCGCCCGGGCAGTGGGCGGTCGTCAATCGCCTCGGCGTACTCGATCTCGACCGGATGGGCCTTGCCTTGCGAGGTCAGCACCGGGCAACCGCCGAGATAGGCGGCGAGGCGTTCGGTCTCCAAGGTTGCCGACATCACCGCGAGTTTGAGATCCGGCCGCACGCTGTCTTGCAGCTCGCGAATCACCGCCAAGGCGACATCGCCTTGCAGGTGGCGCTCGTGGAACTCGTCGAGCACGACGATGCCGACCGCTTCCAGGAAGGGGTCACTCAACAACTGCCGGCCGAGCACACCCTCGGTGACAAACCACAGCCGCGTAGCCGCGCCACCGCGGGACTCGAAGCGCACGCGATAGCCGACCACACCGCCGACTTTGCCGCCGCGTTCGGCGGCGACGAACTCGGCGGCAGCCCGCGCCGCAATGCGCCGCGGCTCCAGCACCACCACCGTCTTGTCGCCGGCCAGCCCGGCGTCGAGCAGGGCCGCCGGCACGCGCGTGGTCTTGCCCGCCCCGGGCGGTGCCCGCAGCACCAGCCGGCGGCCGCCAGCCAATGCGGCAACGATGTCGGGCAACAACGGATCAATCGGCAGTGGTTGCACGCCGCGACTCAAGCCGCTCGCCCGGTCGGAGTCAATCAAGCGGGCCAATGACCGCGGAGCGGGCCAATGACCGCGGAGCGGGCCGATGACCGCCGCGGCAGCGCGCACCGGGTGCGCGACGAATTTGTGGGTAACGTGGTTCGGTGTTATGGCCGTCATTCCCGCGAAAGCGGGAATCCAGTTTGGCGTTTGGCGCTATGGACAAGCAGTTCTGCGTTTACATCCTGGCCAGCAAACGGAACGGCACGCTGTACATTGGGGTGACC